>JAEZXP010000062.1 GCA_023419655.1 Bacillota bacterium
GTCAAATCCTCCGACCCTGCGGGGTCTGCCTGTGGCGGCGCCGTATACCGCTCCTGCTTCCCGTAGTACCGATGCTTCGTCACCAAACATTTCCGCCGTGAATGGGTCTTCTCCCACACAGGAGGAATAAGCCTTCATAATGCCCACCACGCTGTCCAGCTTCACACCGGGGATGCCCGCTCCGATAGGGGCATACGCTGCCAGTGTCTGTGAGGAGGTGGTATAGGGGTATATGCCGTAATCTATATCCCTAAGTGCTCCAAGCTGTGCCTCGAACAAGATGCGCTTGCCGTCACGGACCGCATCCATCAGATATCCTGTCGTATCGGTGATGAAGGGCAGAAGTGTCTTCCCAAATTCCATTATCCACTGATTCATGGATTCACTGGAGATTCTTTTTTGTCCGTATCCGCTTAGGGTGATGTACTTCCATTCCAAAATATCATTCAGCTTTTCTCTAAGCGTATCCGGAGCAAGAAGGTCGCCCATACGGATACCCTTTTTCATGTATTTATCTCCATACACCGGAGCAATCCCCCGCCGGGTAGAGCCGTATTTTTTATCCACCAGCCTCTCTTCCTCCAGGATATCCTGCTGCTTGTGATACGGCATGCAGATAAAGGCTTTATCACTGATTTTTAGTGTATCCGGGGTAATTCGTACGCCTTTTTCACGGAGTGCCTCCATCTCACCGTAAAGATGCTCGATATCAATGACCATACCGCCGCCCATGATATTGACGACATCATCCCGCAAGATACCGGATGGCAGCAGATTTAATATAAACTTTCCTTTATCGTTTATCACCGTGTGGCCTGCATTATTGCCGCCCTGATAACGGCAGATTACGTCATAGTCCGCAGACAATAAATCCACCATACGGCCCTTTCCTTCGTCTCCCCAATTGATTCCTACAACAGCGGTAAGCATTGTACAATCCTCCTTTATAAATTATATTCCTTCAATGTCAATAACGGAGGATATTCCTCCTTTATAAACAAAAACTAGTCACTACTATTAATGGAGGATTTATCCTCCCTCTATAAGTTACATTAACGAAATGACAATCATGGAGGATATTCCTCCTTAAACCATAATTCGGACATCTACACCCAAAAGCTCCTTGTTTTTAGCAAGAAGCGGTGCGACCTCCGTTAAAAATTCCTCTGTCTGTTCTTTTGCCCTGCCTGTAAATTGCGATGCCTCCGTCAGTTTATTTATCTCTGTTTCAGTTAAATCAAAGGCTTCGTCGGCCAAAATACGGGGGAGCAAATCATTCTCCGCACCATCCTGCTTTATCCTCTTTGCCGCTTCCACAGCGTGCAAGCGGATACGTTCATGAAGCTTTTGCCTGTCTCCGCCCTTTTTAACGCAGTACATGAGTATGTTTTCAGTAGCCATAAAGGGCAGCTCTTCGTTCAGGTGCTTTTCAATCATTCCCGGATAGACGGTCATTCCTCCGATAATATTCATATAAAGCGACAAGATACCATCCACCGCAAGAAAGGCCTCCGGAACGGAAATTCTGCGGTTTGCCGAATCGTCCAGCGTCCGCTCAAGCCACTGGGCACTTGCCGTAAGCGCAGGATTGATGGCATCCGTCATCACATAACGGGCAAGGGAGGCAATCCGTTCACTTCTCATGGGATTGCGCTTATATGCCATCGCCGATGAACCAATCTGCTTATCCTCAAACGGTTCATCCACTTCTTTCAGATGGGATAGCAGCCGGATATCATTTGAGAATTTGGCGGCACTTTGTGCGATACCGGAAAGAACCGACAGCACATAGTAGTCCACCTTTCTGGAATAGGTCTGGCCGCTGACCGGATACACCTGGTCAAAGCCCATCTTTAAAGCGATTTTTTGCTCCAGCAGCTTTACCTTCTCATGGTCACCGTCAAACAGCGATAAAAAGCTGGCTCCGGTGCCGGTGGTGCCCTTGCAGCCCAGCAGCTTTAAGTTATCCAAAGTAAATTCCAGCTGTTCAAAATCAAGAAGCAAATCCTGCAGCCAGAGGGTTGCCCTTTTGCCCACGGTTGTCGGCTGTGCTGCCTGAAAATGCGTGTACGCCAGACAAGGCAGGCTTTTATATTTTTCGGCGAATACACAAAGTCTTGCAATCGTGTTAAGAACCAGCTTTTTAATAAGCAGAAGTGCCGAGCGCATAAGAATAATGTCAGTATTGTCACCCACATAACAGGAGGTAGCTCCCAGATGAATGATGGGCTTTGCCTCCGGGCATTGCTCTGAGTAGGCATAGATATGGGCCATTACATCATGGCGAACCTCCGCCTCCTTCTTGGCAGCCGCTTCATAGTTTATCTCGTACAGGTGGGCCTTCATTTCCTCAATCTGCTCCCCGCTGATGGGTAAGCCAAGCTCCCGCTGACTTTCAGCCAATGCCACCCACAGCTTGCGCCATGTGGAAAATTTGCTGTCGTCAGAAAAGATACCCTGCATTTCAGGGCTGGCATAGCGCTTACACAAAGGATTTTCATATCGATTGGACATCTTTAAGCCTCCTTAATACATCCCTGTATCCGTCCAGTACATTGCCAAGGTCCCGCCTAAAGCGGTCTTTGTCCAGCTTCTCGTTGGTCTCGGCATCCCAGAACCGGCAGGAATCCGGCGATATCTCGTCACAGAGGATTATCTCTCCTCCGGCCCTTCCAAATTCCAGCTTAAAATCTATCAGCCGGATACCGGCCTTTAAAAACAGCGCACATAAAAGCCCGTTAATCTTCACCGCCTGTGCCGACATCGCATCTAGCTCTTCCTGTGTTGCAATGTTAATTGCGGTAATCTGACTTTCGTTTATCATCGGGTCTCCCAACGCATCGCTTTTTAAACAAAATTCCACAATTGTGTTATTCAGCGGCGTACCCTCCGGCACACCATACTTTTTTGAGAAGCTTCCTGCCGCCACATTACGGATAATGACTTCCACCATAATGATTTCTGCCTTTCGCACCAAAACGGAGGTATCGTCAATCACTCTGATTAGATGGGTCTTAATGCCGTTTTCGGTAAGGTATGCATAAATGATATTCGAAATTTCAGAATTGAGCTTTCCTTTGCCCAAAAGCTCCTCTTTCTTTTCACCATTAAAAGCGGTCGCCGTATCCTTGTACCGGATTACATAGCTGTCTTCATCTTCACCTTGGCAAACCAGCTTGGATTTGCCTTCATATAATATTTTCTCCATACCTAACGCCCTTTCTTATTTAATCTTTATTCTCCTGCATATTTAATACCGAGGATTTCAAGCTCCTTCTCATTCAATCCGACACCCCGCAGCATCAGCCGGTTACCCTTTAAGCTCTCAATGGAGTTGATGCCCATACCGCCCATCATTTCCTTAATCTCATGCTGCCATGCAGTCATGAGGTTAATCAGGCGTTTATGTCCGATTTCAGGATTCAGCCTCTTGACAAGCTTCGGTATCTGTGTGGCAATACCCCAGTTGCATTTACCCGCATGACAGCTCCGGCACAGATGACAGCCAAGGGCTAAAAGCGCTGCTGTCGCAATATAGACGCAATCCGCTCCCAAGGCGATTGCTTTTACAACATCCGCACTGGAACGAATACTTCCTCCGACTACAATCGAAACATCATCCCGGATACCCTCGTCACGAAGACGTTTGTCAACACTGGCCAGTGCCAGCTCAATCGGAATACCTACATTATCACGAATACGGGTGGGTGCTGCGCCCGTGCCTCCCCGAAATCCGTCAATTGCAATAATATCTGCGCCGCTTCTGGCAATACCGCTGGCAATCGCCGATATATTATGCACTGCCGCAATCTTTACAATCACCGGCTTTTGGTAGTTTGTCGCTTCTTTCAGAGAGAATACCAGCTGCCGCAAATCCTCAATCGAGTATATGTCATGGTGCGGTGCAGGAGAAATGGCATCACTTCCTTCAGGAATCATGCGGGTTCGGGAAACATCCCCCACGATTTTTGTACCCGGCAGATGCCCTCCGATACCTGGTTTTGCACCCTGTCCCATCTTAATCTCAATGGCTGCACCGCTGTTTAAGTAATCCGGATGAACACCAAAGCGCCCCGATGCCACCTGCACAATCGTATTCTCTCCAAAGCGGTAAAAGTCCTCATGGAGCCCGCCCTCACCGGTATTATAGAGAATACCCAGCTCCTCTGCCGCTCTTGCCAGACTCTCATGGGCGTTATAGCTGATGGAGCCGTAGCTCATGGCACTGAACATCACCGGCATGGACAGGGTAAGGTGCGGCGCAAGGTTGTTGATAATTCTGCCATTCTCATCCCGTTCAATGCTCTTTGGCTTCGCACCCAAAAACACCTTGGTTTCCATCGGCTCACGGAGCGGGTCGATGGACGGATTGGTCACCTGTGAGGCATTGAGAAGGATTTTATCAAAATAAACCGGATAATTTTCCGGATTCCCCATACTGGATAAAAGCACACCGCCGCTGTTTGCCTGACGGTAAAGCTCATTAATGGTTTTGCCGCTCCAGTTCGCATTTTCTTTATAGGTGTTATCTGTTTTCACTATTTTTAATGCCCGTGTCGGACAAATCGACACACACCGGTGGCAATTTACGCATTTTGCGTCATCACAAGCCATCTTATTGCTGTCTGCCAAATACGCATGTACCTCATTGGCGCACTGGCGTTCACAGGCTCTGCATACAATACACCGGTCATAATTTCTCACTACTTCATATTCCGGATACAGAAAGTTTATTGCCATCCTACGCACCTCCATTCAAGCGGACAATCACCGGCTCGCCGCCCCTGGGCGCCCAAACCGTATCCAAGTCCGGCTCAATAATTCTGATTGCCGCCTCTTCGCTGGCGATATAGACCATATCATCCTTTTCACCGACGACCATGCTGCGAAGCTTTAAACGGTCATTCAGCGCCATCAGTCCTTCATTAAATCCCACAATAATAGAGAACGGGCCGGTAATCAGCTGCGGTGCAAAGACATTTCGCAGATATTCATGGTTCTCCCGTTTCTCCGGTGCCATGCGTTCAATCGTCTGCCAGAAAGGGGCGGCAATGACGGAAGATATCTCATCAAAATCAAGGCCTTTCTTCCTGTTCAGATAGTCAACAATATAGGTAATAACCTCCGTATCCGTCTGTAAGGTACATTTATATCCATACATCTCAATCGCGCGGCGGTTCGCATCATAGGAGGATATCTCTCCGTTATGTACCACCGAATAGTCAAGCAGTGCAAACGGGTGGGCACCTCCCCACCAGCCGGGCGTATTGGTAGGATAACGGCCATGTGCCGTAAAGCAATATCCTTCATAATCCTCCAGACGGTAGAACCTGCCCACGTCCTCAGGGTAGCCCACTGCCTTAAATACGCCCATATTCTTGCCGCTGGAAAAGATATACGCTCCTGCTATCCCTGTATTGACCTTAAATACACACCGGGACATGAATTCACGTTCATCCAGTTGACTATCGGCCAGCTTTGTAGGGAGCGGCGTGACAAAATACCGCCATATCAGCGGTTCATCTGTAATTTCTTTAATTTTTCTCGTAGGTATCTTGGAAAGGTTGATGATATCAACGTGCCGCTCTAAAAACTCCTCGCAGCTTTTCTTAGACTCCGTGTTATCGTAGAAAATATGCAACGCATAGTAATCTTTATATTCAGGATAGATACCGTATCCCGCAAAGCCGCCGCCAAGGCCGTTCGAACGGTTATGCATAACCGATATCGATTTAATAATCGCTTCTCCGCTCATTCGTCTGCCTGATTTATCAATCAGTCCGGATATGGCGCAGCCGGATGGTATTCTTACTTGACCTTCTAACATACTAAAACCTCCTGCATCCGATTTATCAGGTATTTTGAATACAAAAAGGCGCTCATCACATAATGCGGGCAGTTAACAAACCGGCCGTAATCCGGCTTTTTAACTGATTTACACATTATCTGATGAACGCCTTTGTTCAACGGATATTAGTATACTCTATGATTCTTTATTTGTCAAATACCAAAAAACATACAATATCCACCATGTTTTTGATGGTCCAAGGGTGTTCATATTTGCTATTTATTTTTCTTTTTCAGACGGCAGGTATCAAAAGCATCCCTCATGGCAGGATTATTAATCATCTTCCCATGATAATCAAATCTTGAGCCATGGCAGGGGCAGTCCCAAGTCATCTCATTCTGGTTCCATTCCAGCTTACAGCCAAGATGAGGGCATTTGGTCGTTACAAAATAATACTTGTCATCCTTATCACGATACACGCCCACTCTCTGGCCTCCATGCCTGATAACGCCTGCCTTGCCCTTCTCAATATCCTTCAGCCTGTCATGGGGAATTTTCAGATGCTCTGATAATAGACTGATGGTAATAATTGCTGCATCCTTTAAAAATACCCGGCTGCCTGACAGCATCAATCTTCTTGGAGTAAACACCTTACGGTACTCATTTTCCTTTCCGGTAATCATATCACTGATGGTCATGGCTGATACCATGGAGCTTGTCATTCCCCATTTATTAAATCCCGTAGCCACATAGATATTCGGTGTGCGGACAGAATATCTGCCTATATAGGGAACGGAATCCGGTGTCATGCAGTCCTGACTGGACCATGTATATTTTACATGGGCATCCGGATACCATTTCTTTGCTGCTTGCTCAATTTTTGCATATGCATCTGGCGGCTGGTACTTTCCTACACGGTGGCTGCCGCCTCCGAGAATTAGATAATCCTTATATTTTCTAAAAGTAAAACCGTCCGGGTCAGCATCCAGATACATCCCATCCAGTCCATTCCTGTTCGGGTTGTATCCTTCCAAAGCCGTCAGATAAGAACGCTCCTGATGAAGCCTTATAAAATAATATCCGGGAATATTAATAAAAGGATAATGAGTGGCTATAACAACTTTCTTAGCCTTTACACTTCCCTGGTCAGTCAGTATCAGTCCGTTCCTATTAATCTGGGTTACACGGGTGTTCTCATATATGCTTAACGTATCTGCAACCGTGTCAAGGAATTTGAGAGGATGAAATTGAGCCTGATTGTCAAACCGTACTGCCGCCTTAACCTCAAAGGGCAGCGTGGTCTCCTTCGTAAAAGAAGCCGGCAATCCAAGCCGCTGCGCCGCTTCCACTTCCTGCCTAATCTTCTGCTCATCATCAAGCGTATAAACATAGTTCGGAAGAACTTCATAATCACAATCAATCTGAAGCCTCTTCATAATTTTTTCATATTCTTTTATCGCCAATTGATTTGCCATGGCATATTCCCAGGCTCTTTGCTCTCCCTTATACGTCAATAGCTTTTTATATATTAAGCTATGCTGGGAAGTTATCTTTGCGGTAGTATTCTTCGTTATTCCGCCGCCGGCTTTCCTGCATTCAAGGACAACCACAGGCACACCCCGGCTTTGCAGCATGTACGCGGTAAGTACCCCTGCAAGACCTGCCCCGATAATTGCCACCTCCGTACTTATCTCTCCTTTAAGTGCAGGTCTGGCCGTCTTCTCATTCACCGATTTATCTTTTCTTTCATTATAACGGTATTGCTCCTGAATCCATAAGGATTCACCCCGTTCGATTCCTTCTTCTTTAAAAGTCCCGTTTTCCTTCCATAGAATATCCATATCATTCACCTCAAGGGTAGATTTAGCAAAAACCATGGAATATATACAATTCCTGAAAAATATTAATCGGATTAATGATCCTATGGACCTCATGACAGAAAACAGCAATAAAAAAACTCCCCGAGTAGGGCTCGAACCTACAACCCCGCGGTTAACAGCCGCGTGCTCTACCATTGAGCTATCGAGGAATATGATATTATTTTAGTCTTCTGCATAGTATATGTCAATATATTTCAGTTTATTTTATTCGCCAATAATTTTGTTGTTTCCTATGATATTTTATAGTTGAAAATAAAATACCGTTATGTTATAATCTAATTCGTTCCGTATAAAGAACAGAATATGCAGTTGTGGCGGAATTGGCATACGCGCTAGATTCAGGTTCTAGTCCGGGTTAACTGGGTAGGGGTTCAAGTCCCCTCAACTGCACTTAAGAAGTAGAGGTTCGTGACGTAAGTTATGGACCTCTACTTCTTTAGTAAAGTTCGGAATTGAACCCCGGTGGGGTTCATACCTGAACAGAGTTCAGGTTGTCCCCATCAACTGCATTAGAAAAGACATAGCTTTCTCACCAAGGGAAGGTTATGTCTTTCTTTATATAGCAAAGTATGTTATTATCGATGAGAAATGTATTACAGTGCGGATGATTTATATTTTTGAAAGGAGAACTACAGTGAAAAAATGGTTGCTGCCTTGCTGTGCGCTTATCATGCTGCTCTTTTTATTTGGCTGTTCATCGAGCCAAGGGGATATGCCAAAAGAAAAATACAATATGGATGGTTCCATGGCCCTGGGGGCCACAGATGACGAGAGCTTGGATAAAACCAAGGTCACTTATTCTGTTGTGGTTTATGGCGCCAAGGGGGACATTGAAAATATTGACACCCACGAACCCCTCATCAACATGGACCATCCCGATTTGATGCTGGAAAATGGACCCCACCATGCAGAGATGAAGGGTACGGAAACCGGGAAACCCTATTGGGACATCTCGGGGAGTTTTGTGTTTGATACAGTGGGAAAAAGTAAAGAGGAAATAGATGCAATGGAGTTGTTTCAAGGAATCAAGCTGGTCGATAAAAATAACGAAGAGTACATCCTCAAATTTCAATATAAAGCCACAAAATAAATGCTTTGCGAAGCTACAAAACGGGAATTTATTGGCCAAGTTACAGTCAGTCTCTCGCCATTTTGAAAATTTTTTTCCGCTGTGCTTACAGCAAAGGCATAATTTCCTCTCATGAGAAATTATGTCTTTTTTATTGCAATGTGATATTATGAGTACAGTGGCACTTGTATTCGCCTATAAAGAGGATTTCGCGACGGAATTTCTATATTTAGATGCGGGAGGGTAGTGTTATGAAAAAGGATTTTTCTGCAAGACCTGAAAAAAATCACTGAACCATGGTGTACATGGCAGGCCTTTTTGACAGCTAAAAGTCCAGGCAAAGAGCAAACCTGATATTGTCTTTAAAGGCAGTACTTCTCTGTGCAAATGTTACAAGCTTATTCATCGTTTTTCTGAGGATATTGACCTGATTTATGACAACAGCAGGCACAAGATGTCCGAAGCAAAACGAGGAGATTTTTCGAACTATATCATTCAGAAAACCAAAAACTGAGGCTTGGAGTTACTAAATCAGAATGATATCAAAAGCCGGAGAAATTTTAACTTCGGGCTGTAATTACTTATATGATAGAAACTCCGTTCCATCCTCAAGCGCCTTCCACACAAAACTCTGTTCCTCCATTACCATGTAAGAATTCGTACTGCTTTCCTTCGGTATGGATACAGAGCCGGGATTTATATATACATAGTTCTCATATTTAACGCACTTGGGAATATGGGTATGTCCGTACAGTAGTATATCCCCTTTCTGTAAGGGCGGCAGATTATCTTCATTATATTTGTGTCCATGGGTTGCATAGATTGTATGTCCTCTGGTTGAAATAATGGCATAATCCGCCATGATTGGAAATTCAAGAACCATCTGGTCGACTTCCGAATCACAATTGCCGCGCACACACAGCAGATTGTCCTTCATCTCATTCAATATAGTGATTACCTCCTTGGGCGCATAGTCCCTTGGAAGTTCATTGCGCGGTCCATGGTATAAAAGGTCCCCGAGTAAAAGCAGTTTGTCGGCTTCTTCCCTCAGGAAGGCTTCTTTCATGAGCCTGCAATAGTAAGAAGAACCATGAATATCAGACGCTATCATTAATTTCATCTCTTCTTTCTCCTTTTTCATTCATTTATCATCACTTATTTGCAATATTCTTTTCCTGCTCGGAATCCT
Source organism: Bacillota bacterium (assembly GCA_023419655.1). Taxonomy (GTDB): domain Bacteria; phylum Bacillota; class Clostridia; order Lachnospirales; family Lachnospiraceae; genus Mobilitalea. The sequence continues at coordinate 9,927 of JAEZXP010000062.1, forward strand.
GCCTCTAACCCACTTACATGGCTAATCATAACAAGGCTTCTTCATCCTCAGCTATTTCTTGTATTCCTGTCATATTCTCTATTGTACCAGAAAGGACCTAATGTATAATTAATTAATTATTTTCTCATATTCTCCCGCTAAATACAAGAGCATTTGAAGAGGTATATATATTCACATAAGTTATTCCCTTTAATATATTATTACATAACCAATATTTTGGAGGACATTTTTATGTGTACGGCAATGACCCTGCAATCCCAGTCTGGAGAACAATTCTTTGGACGAACCATGGATTTCTCCCATGATATCATACCTCAGCTTTATGTCGTGCCCAGTTATTATGAGTGGAACAGCAGCCTCGACAATACCCTTTTAAGGAATCCCTATCGCTTTATTGGACTTGGTCAGGAACTTGACGGAATGCTGGGGTTTTTTGATGGCGTCAATGAGAAAGGCTTTGCCGCCGCGGTCCTGTATTTTGCCGGATATGCCAGGTATGATGCAAAATCTGCCGACAAAGCTGCCAGACCAATTGCATCCATTGATTTTCTCCATTATATCCTGGGCAGATGCGCCTCTGTGAAAGAGTTATCCGAGCTGATAGACCATATCTCCATCAGAGGGATTCCGGATCCGGTTACCAATACCGTCGCACCGCTGCACTGGATTGCCACTGACAGAAGCGGAGCCTGCGCCGTAATCGAGCCGACGGAAAGGGGTCTGATATTAATTGACAATCCCATCGGTATTATGGCTAACAGCCCTGATTTCCAATGGCATATGACAAATTTGAGAAATTACATGGGAGCTGCTCCGGCACAAACAGAGGAGGTCTTCTGGGATGGCGTACGATTAACTCCTTTTGGCCAGGCTGGAGGAACCTTCTCTTTGCCGGGGGGCTTCACCTCTCCGGAGCGCTTTGTGCGGACCGCTTATCTGAAAGCACATTTACCGCAGCCAAAGGATTGCCAAGAAGCAATTG
>JAEZXP010000067.1 GCA_023419655.1 Bacillota bacterium
AGCCGGTTACTATGTTTGAGGAAGGAATTAAGATGACGATAAAATGGTATCTTGATAACCAGGCCTGGTTGGATAATATTATAAGCGGTGAATATCAGCATTATTATGAGAAAAATTATGGCAGTCGATAAGTAGTAAACCACTGCTGTACAGATTTACCAACTACATGAAACAAAATCACAGGATTTTAAACAAATTTTGGAAAATGTTCTAAAATGGACAAAAATGGAATTATAATATTGACATCTCAAAAAAATCCATATACTATAATTTATATCTGAATTTTTAACAAAATTACCCTGTTAAAAATTGGTATGTATTAACATGTGGGAGGTACAATAATTAATGAAATCGAAAGCAGTGAAGAGAACAAAAGCGATGTTTTCAGTGTTGTTGGCTGCCGTTATGGTAGCACTTTCAGCGATGGCTGCTGTGAACATCGTATTGCCGAATGCAGCAGCGGCAGCAGCGAAGCCAACAATTTCAAAAACATCACGGAGCATTTTAGTTGGAGAGAAGTATAACCTGGATATCAAGGGTAAGGTTGCAAAATCCACATACAAATGGACCAGCAGCGACGAGAAGGTAGCTGCGGTTAACAGCAGAGGGATTGTGACTGCAAAGAAACAAGGCACAGCAAATATTGCTTGTAAGATTACGACACCGGATAAGACGGTTTATAAAGTGAGCTGCAGGGTGACCGTACGAGAGCCTGCTTTGCGTTTTACAATTAGTAACAAGGTAAGTACGTTGAATCTGGGTCAGGAATATGACCTGAACCGCAGATTGGCTCCCAGCTATTCGAATGATAAAACCACATGGACGACGAGCGATGCTTCCATAGCAAATCCTGATTCTCTTGGAAAGTTTATTGCTTCAAAAGAGGGTAAGGTTACGATTACCGGTACAACCATGAGCGGCAAATCGGATTCTGTAACGATAACCGTGATTGACAAAGAAGGTATCGTAACGAACCAGGAAGAACTGGATGCTTTACTTGGCAGCGGTGCGAGCTTAATTACGATAAAGACAGATGAAGAGGTTACGCTGGAAATTAAGAGCGGCTTATATAAGAATCAGAAACTTGTTGTTGATGCACCGAATGCTTCTGTAGAGAATTACGGTGAATTTAAAGAGATTGAGATTAAGCAGATTCAATCAGATTCATGGTATGAGAGAGCGGTTGGCAACCTGTTAAGAATTTTAAATAAGGATACCAGAATCGTTGTAGCTTCTTATGCTTCGGTTTCAATTGAAGTGAATGAAAAAGGAGCTGTACTGAGAATTGAGAACAATGGCAGAATAGAAGAAATCATTATTAATAAAGAGGCTGTTTTGGATATTTACGGTGATTCGGATGAAGAGGTGCCGATTATCGTTCATGCTCCGAATGTAAAGATTAAGACAAGTGTTCCTCTGAACCTGGTATGCAATGCAAAGATGGAGCTGGAAATTCTTCCAGGCGCTGAAAAGACAAAGGTTCGGGCAGCAAATAAAGACGTAGTTCCTGTTATTAAGGGAAATGTCACCATTAAGGTAGAAATTGGCGATGAGGAAGAGGACGTAAAGGGAGAGCCCGTTCCTACAACTGTGCCTGCCCCCGGACCTGGACCCGGGCCAGGACCTAATCCAACACCGACACCAACACCAACCCCCGTACCGGGTGAATATAATCTTGGGAAATCACTTGATGAAGTCACTTCTGTCAAAGTAAAATACGGCGTGTTGGAAATTGATGTAGATTCTGGCATATTGACAGAATTAAAGCGTTTCTTAAATAACGACACGGCAACCGTTAATACATGGAAAAAGACAACGGATACAACAAAGACATATGGTCCGATAGAGGTCAATGTTAAGGGAGCAAACGGAGCGCTCACAAAAACTGTAGAATTCAAGTCCGGTATATTAAATGGAAGAATCTATACAGTAACGGTGAATCCTGCTAACAATTCAGTTACTTTAACAGGAAGCAGCCAGACATTTACAGTTCAAAAGCTTTCGGAGCAAAGTATTAAGATTACTCCGGCTCCTGCAGGATTGGAATTTATAATAAATTAATTACTTGACCAATAAAATAGAGTGTGCCAAAGGATTTTTCGCAGCCCGGAAAATCCTTTGGTGCACGTTATAGGGGAAAATAATGAAGAAATCAGGGCTTATTCTTGTAGCTGTTCTACTTGGCTTTTTTGCGGCAGAGACTGTATATGCGGAGAGTCTGAATGAGCATGAACTGGCCATAATAGAAGCTGCCAAAGAGGTATATGAGTATAATGGAAAAAGCTACCGAATCGAGCAAAAGTATATTGATGAACTGATTAAATACCTGTCGCAGGATAATATCGATGTAACTGCAGAGGATAAAGAGTTTATCATTCAGACCGCCTATAACAGTATCGAGATTGGCATCCGGGAAGGATATCTGAAGCCTGCAGAGAATCAGGACAAGCAAGAGGAGGATGAAAATAATTCCGAGGCGGATGTGACCGATACCATTAGGGAGGTTCTGGAATCAGTCGGTAAGGATATGTCAGACCTGAAAGAGTATATACCGTCGTTAACCGATGGTTCCGGCCGGGCTGAGATATCCGATAATATTGAAGACAAAGTCCCTTATACAGGTGAGAACGGTTCAGCGGGCCATACCGGTAAATACGCGGATGAGAATGGATTCGATAATGACACGGGTCAGGAAACTGCGGCGGGTAAGAATGGGATGGAGAATAATCAGATTCAAGCTTCTGACCCTGATATCAATAACAACAGAGATACGTATGAAGAGGATAATCGTATGGAGGAAGGAATAATTAAACAGACAGGGTTCAACCTGAACAGAACCTTATATATCATTATCGGGATAGGAATTCTTATGATAATAGGTATCGGTGCGGCTGTAAAGAATAATTATTTCGCGCATGCTTATGAATAGAAATAGTAAGAGAGTAATGCGTTATGTTCAGATGTCATTATTATTGATTATATTGGCTGTGCCTGTATTGTACGGCGCAGGAAAGCCTTTGGCGTCCTATTTAATATCGCTTGCAAAGATGGTGATGATAAAAGGAGCTCCGGGTTATCCCGGTGAATATAGCCCCACTATGCCGGTTCGTTTAAGTAGGGTCAGTATACCGGAGCTTGGTGCAGAATATGGTTCAATCCACTGCGGCAGAATAGGGCTATCGGCTCCGTTATATTATGGTGATGATGATAAAGCCCTGCAAAATGGGGCAGGGCAATATCCCCTAAGCGGATTGCCGGGCTTTGGAAAGCCGATTTTGATTAGCGGACATGATGATACCTTCTTTGCTCCCCTGGAGCAGATAGAAGAAGGGGATATTATTACAATTAAAACAAACGATGGAAGCTTTGAATACGAAGTGACCGGAACTAAAATTACAGATTCTTCAGATACGACAGCCTATGACCTGGAATTGGATGCAGAACAGCTTATTCTATATACCTGCTACCCTTTTGGAAAACTGATAGGTAGCAGTGACGGAAGAATCTTTATTTATTGCAGCCCGGTTCTGTCAGAATAATCCGGAATGGAGGAATACCAATGAAGCTAAAGCGCATAAATTCCAAGGAATGGTTTGGCTTATTATTTGCATTTCTTCTCACGCTGTTTTTTTTAATAGTATATATTTTATTCGGATTGGGCATGGGAATATTCAACAGCAGAAGCGTTACAAAAAGCGTGAATGATTCGGATTATTTCGGGAAGGTATATGCGGATGTCAATCAAAGAACCGGAGAATTGCTATCACAAGCCGGTCTGCCTGAAAAAATATTATCGGATGTCATAACACAGGGAAGAGTACATGCAGACGGCATAAATTATATTGAAGCGGCAATCAGGAAGGAACAGACGCAGCAAAAGCTTCATATGCTCCATGGAGATATTGCAGAAGCCATCCGGGAATACATATTGCAGGAAGGCAGCATACAATCGCAGCTGTCCGGAGAGATTGCCGCGGTTGCCGATGCAATTGAAGATGAGTACAGGAACAGGGTGCAGCTGACTTTTGTGGAATATCTGATGGATTATAAGGAAGATTATAGCTGTATCGTGATGATTATCGCTCCAACCCTGATACTGCTAATCGGCATCCTATGTTATCTTCTCATAAGGCTGCATCGGTATGGATACAGAGGTATGCGCTATATTGCTTATTCTTTACTGGCATCCTCCATATTGACGATGGCGGGGGCACTTTGTTTTATATCTACAAGGATATACGATAAGATTAAGATAAGCCCGGAATATTATCAACAGTTTATCCTGGGATATGTAAAAATGAGTATAACGGTATTCGTTTATACGGGGATGATGGGACTGTTTCTTGCAATGGCATGGATTGCATTAATCGCGCATATGAGAAACAGAATTTTAGGGATATGATTATGAGCAGTCAAAAACATTACATCGATATTCATTCGCATATATTGCCGGGAGTTGATGACGGCGCAGGCAGCATGGAGCAGACCGTAAGAATGCTTCGGATTGCCGCCGGAGAGCAGATTAATACAATGATTGCAACACCTCATTATGAAGCCGGAAGAGACAACCCTTCCGTGGAGCACCTGAGAAATATAAGGAATCAGGTTCAGGAGGAAGCTCTTAGGATTAGGAAGGATTTCAGGATATTTCTGGGCAACGAATTATATTATAGTGAATCGGTTGTAGAGGCACTCAATTCAGGAGAGGCATTGACCTTAGCCGGAAGCAGGTATGTGCTGGTGGAGTTTAACTATGGTATCGACTTTAATTTTATGTACAGGGGAATAAATGATTTTATATACAATGGATATATACCAATCCTTGCTCATATAGAGCGATATGATAATGTATACAGGGAGCCGGACAGGATAAGAGAGCTGATTAAGATGGGATGCTATATTCAGATGAACAGTGGCAGCCTTATGGGTGGTTTCTTAGACATGGAAGCAGCATACAACAGAAAGCTGCTTAGCCATAATCTGGTTCATTTTGTAGGGAGTGATAGTCACAGTGACAGGGTAAGAGCACCAATGATGGAGACAGTCGTAAAGCATTTACTTAAGAAGTGTGATGAAGGGCTGATAGAGAGGGTATTTATAGAAAATCCAAATAAAATACTTGAAAATACATATATATAAAGGAGCATATATGGAGAAAAATATGAATGAAGAAGTTGAAATCGACTTAATGGAGCTGTTCTATCTGATAAGGTCACGGCTATGGGTTATATTATTGTCAGCGGTTATAGCAGCTCTGGCAACAGGCCTGTATAGCCACTTTATGATAACACCTATCTATACATCCAAGACACAATTATATATTCTGAGCAAGTCCACATCCATAACAAGCCTGGCAGATATCCAGATAGGCACCCAGCTGACACAGGACTATATGGTACTCGTTAAGAGCAGGCCTGTAGTGAATCAGGTAATTGAAAACCTGGGTCTGGATTTAAGCTATGAGGAGATGGCAGGAAAGGTATCGATTTCTAACCGGGCCAATACGAGAATATTGGATATCCGTGTAAATTATCCCAATGCCTATCTTGCAAAGCAGATTGCAGATGAGTTCGCCGGTGTATCGACAGAACAGATTGCCAACATTATGGCTACAGAGAAGCCGACCATCGTGGAAGAAGGGAATATTCCCGCCCATCCTTCCAGTCCCAATATCAAGAAGAATGCGGTTATAGGGGGGATGCTGGGAGCCCTATTAGCCAGTGGGATTATCATTATATTGCATATGATGGATGACACGATTAAGGGCAGTGAAGATATTGAAAAACATCTTGGGCTTAGTACGCTGGGATTAATACCGATAGAAACCAACAAGTCAGAAGCATCGGGGTTTAATAAACGGGTCTTTAAGAACCGAAGATTAAGGGGATAGGAGAGGTAAGAGTCAGGATGTCAGAGCAAAGGATAAATATTCATCGTGATGAGGTACGCTGGTAAATATTATGAAGAATACAATACTACGGGACTTATGGTAAATAGCAGAGGAAAGATTATACAAATGCTGTCAAAGTGGTTTACATTAGCAGTGTGAAATAGTATAATATCAATTGCAACATATAATTCTGCATATATATGATTTTGCATATACACTATTTGTATAATATAATTTTAGCATACATGCAATTGTACATGTATTGTATGTATTGTACATAGGAAG
>JAEZXP010000047.1 GCA_023419655.1 Bacillota bacterium
TATTGCCTCCGACAGCATTGCAACAGCTTCTCTTCGAATCTCATTAAGCCATGCCACGGGAACAAATATATTATTATCTGCATCAATACTCAAATCTACGAATTTAAAGAATGTATCTCCCAGCTAATCAATCGATGCCCGTAGCTTATCCTCCGTCATCGGCTGTTTTATAGCCGCCTCTACAATATTATGATAAGCGGTAACGGACTGTTCCCTGCAGCGAAGGGTTAGCTGCAGGCTTTCTCCCTGCTTTGCCTGCAAATGGCCTTTAATCCCCTGCTTCACATCCTTCTTAATATATTTATCACCTATATCTTCCAATAAAGCATTATTCCTTGTCCGGCAGACAAGCGCTCCTGTACTTATCTCCGCCTTATCCGGCCGGTTTCTGCTATCTTTTACTTTGTTTTTAACCGGTATCGTGCCAATTCTTGCCCTGAGCACTTCTCCCTTTGACAGGCTATCCTTTACCGTAAATTCATATACAGGCTCGTTTTCTCTGCTTCCTATCTCAAGAATATCCTGTGCATTGACATCCTCAGAAAGCAGAATATCCGCATATCCTTTTTTAACCCCTGTGACCTCACCAACCTGTACACCACTGTGGTTTGGCCGGACCATGGACATCATCTTTTTTCCGTTATAGGTGTTGCCGTAGCCCTCTGAAAAGCCTCCGCGGTTATAAAGGTCCATGAGATGTAACATGTCCTTTTTATAATCATCTTCCTTAAGGTATTCGTAGAAGGCTTCTTTGCCCTCGGACAGATACAAATCCACATATTTTCTGTATACATAGGTGACCCCTGCGGCATACTCAGGACGCTTCATCCTTCCCTCTATCTTAAAGGAATCCACCCCCGCCTCTATCAACTGCGGAATCAGTGCCACCGTATTGATATCCTTCGGGCTAAGCAGATAGGCCTCCCTGTCCGCAGATAACTTTCTGCCCTCTGAAAAGAACTGATAGGGCATCCGGCATGGCTGTGCACATCTTCCTCTGTTTCCCGACCTTCCTCCAATCATGCTGCTCATCAGGCATTGTCCGGAATAGCAGTAACAGAGCGCTCCGTGGACAAAGGTCTCTATCTCCATGTCCGTATTATCCCGAATATTCTTTATCTCCTTAAATGAAAGCTCTCTGGCGGTTACAAGTCTTGTAACACCCACATCCTTTAGGAGGCTTGCTCCCTCCGCCATCATCAGCGTCGTCTGGGTGCTGGCATGAATGGGCAGTGACGGAAAATGCCTGTGTATAAAATGCATCACGCCGACATCCTGGACAATCACCGCATCCAGCCCTGCCAGATAATATTTGTACAGATAATCATACAGCAGATTCACCCTCTCATCTTCCTTAATCAGAGTGTTAACCGTCAAATATATTCTTTTATTTCTAAGATGGGCTTCTTCAATCGCCTTAACAAGGTTATCCTCATCCGGGTTATCGGCATAGGCTCTTGCACCAAACCTGCTGCCGCCCATATATACCGCATCACAGCCCGCATTCATGGTTGCCCGCATACTTTCATAGGAACCGGCCGGAGCCAGTATCTCAATCTTTCTATTCATATAGCCTCCACCAAAACAAAAAGCTGCCCCAACCCCGGACAGCCATCGTATCTGAATTACCGTTTCCTCTCCACATCCTGCAATTCTGTTTCAAGGCGGACAATCTTTTTCTGGGTCTCATTCAGCTCATTTTTTAGGGCTTCTATTTCTTTCTCTGCCGAATGAAGTTTGGTCTGAGCCGTTATCAGCTCATGCTTTAGGTCAAAAATTTCGTTACTTTTTCCGTTGTTCTCATCCTCAAGCTCTTTGACTTTTTCTTTCGCCTTATGATAGTCGTCCGCTATATTGATTTGGATAAGGATGTTTTTTAAGTCAGAATCTAAGAATTTGTAAGCATCCCTGTTTCTAAATTCATTGTGCTTGCTGTTGATATAGGAGGCGACTCTCTGTAAGTATTCCTCGCTCTCATATCCACTTAACGTATATCTTTTGTTATTAATGATAACCTCAATATCGTTAAAATTATTCATTACTTTTCCCCCTATTTTCATATGGAAATCAGGATGATGCTTTTACAGCAGGCATTCCGCTTACAGCAGGTTAGCAGCTCTGAAGCAAAGCTTCATCGCACATATTACACTTATCCAAGAAAAACACTATGTTTTAAGTAAAATACGCATCACATAAAACATATTCCTTTTCTTGGACTAACCGCTTATTGTGTACATTATAACTCATGTAATTGCTTTGCACAAGCCGGAATATTACTCGGTGAGGTTGGGAAGACCAAGGTGCTTATAAGCCAAATCCGATGCAACTCTTCCCCTTGCTGTGCGAAGTATCAGACCGTTCTGAACCAGATACGGCTCATATACCTCCTCAATGGTACCGACATCTTCTCCGATAGTAGCAGCTACGGCCTCTATACCGACCGGCCTTCCTCCGAACTTCTCTATCATTGTAAGAAGTATCTCCCTGTCGATATGGTCCAGACCCAGCTTGTCCACCTCCAGAAGGTCCAGGGCAAATCCTGCCACTTCTTTTGTAATTCTTCCATCATATTTTACCTGGGCAAAATCCCGAACCCGTTTTAACAGGCGGTTTGCAAGCCGGGGTGTTCCTCTGGAACGGCGTGCCAGCTCGATTGCCCCTTCTTCATCTATCTCCACTCCGATTACACTAGCGGACCGATGGATAATTTGCTTTAGCTCCTCTAAGGTATAGAACTCCAGACGGCTTACCACTCCAAACCGGTCTCTGAGGGGCGGTGTAAGCATTCCGGCCCGCGGGGTTGCTCCAATCAATGTAAACTTAGGCAGCTCCAGACGAAGGGACTTTGCAGAGGCCCCCTTTCCGATGACAATATCAATCACGTAATCCTCCATTGCCGTGTATAAAAGCTCCTCCACCTGGCGGTTAAGCCTGTGGATTTCATCTACGAATAACACATCCCCCTCTTGGAGATTGTTAAGAATTGCCGCCATTTCTCCGGGTTTTTCTATAACCGGTCCGGAGGTTATCTTAATACCCACTCCCATCTCATTGGCTATTATCCCCGCTAACGTTGTCTTTCCCAATCCCGGAGGACCAAAAAACAAGACATGGTCCAGTGATTCATTTCTTTGTTTAGCAGCTTCAATATATATTTTCAGATTTTCCTTAACCTTTATCTGTCCTATGTAATCTACCAGCAGCTGAGGCCGAAGGGTATTTTCAAGCCTTCTGTCCTCATCCATCAGTTCTGTTGATATCATTCGCTTGGCCATGGGCATCTCCTTACATTCTCTTCAAACATAGCTTTAATATATCTTCCGTCGTCATCTCTTCCGTAATATCTATCTGGGTTATAATCTTATACGCATCCGTAGAGGAATACCCCAAAGCTGCCAGCGCCTGTGCGGCCTCTTCTCTTTTGCCATAGATATTATGGGCATTCATCCTGTCTGCCTGGTTCGAAAGCTTCTGTTCAAATGCCGTCTCCAGCTTGAATTTATCTTTAAGCTCAAGTATTAATTTACCTGCTGTCTTCGGTCCTATTCCTGGTGCCTTCGCTATCGCCTTCGTATCCTCTGCAAGAACCGCAAATCGAATTTCATCCGCAGTAATGCCTGATAATATTCCCAGCGCTCCCTTCGGTCCGATTCCATTGACGGTAATAAGCAGCTTGAACATTTCCAAATCATCCTTTGTTAAAAATCCATATAAGCAGATGCCATCCTCTCTGACATGGAGATATGTATATAGCTTTATGGTACTCTTTCTAGGAGGAAGCTCCAGTATGGACGATACTGGAAGATTAATTTCGTATCCTATATTCCCGGTCTCCAAAATAACATAATTCTCATTAATTTCTGCCAACTCACCCTTTATATATCCAATCATCCTATTGCCCTGTGCTTTCTTATAATTTAATAGACCTTTGTTTTAAACACCTGAAAAAGCGGCTGCTCAGTCATCACCCAAGCGTTCAAAAAATCCCCTGGCAATGTTAAGTCTGCCCTCCTTGAGATAATTAAGAACCTCAAAGGCTGTGATTCCCAGCGCTTCGGAAATCTGCAATGCATTGCTGTTAGGATATTCCTTCAGATAGGCCTCTATCTCATCAAAATGATTCTCATCTCTTTCCCGGCATTCGTTGCACGAATACCGCTTTATTCTTGACATGAACTGCTTTTGGCAATGCTTACATATATTTGTATACATCATAAGCTCCCTTCATCAATTCCCGCTCTATCATCATTCAGCTTCTCTTACTATACTTATACGTCTTTCGCCTTTCCTATTACATCAGCGTTGAAAAGACATTTAATATCTTCTCATATACCTTGATATAAAGAGGACGTTTTTTCCACTCTTCGAGGGTTACTTCATGACTTTCGTCCATCGTTTTCAATAAATCTTTCTTAATTGTGCTGATGACCTCATTATTGCAGACCCATACACCGCATTCATATTGCAGGTGAAAGCTGCGGTAATCCATATTCATCGTTCCCACAATCGCCGAATCCTCGTTCAGCATGGTCTTTGCGTGAATAAATCCCGGTGTATATTCGAATATTCTTACGCCTGCTTCAAGAAGGCTTCCATAATTATAATTGGTAAGAACCTTCACATTCTTCTTATCCGGAATAGACGGTGTAATAATCCGCACATCCACACCACCGGCGGCGGCCGTCACCAGAGCGTCCCGCATATCATCTTCAATTATAAGATAGGGTGTTGTAATGTACAATACCTTCTTGGCATAATATATCATCTGCTTATAGAAGTCTTCCATCGGATTCCTCGGATTGTTGGCAGGACCGTCCGAAATCACCTGGCAAAATACATCGCTTTCAGGAAAGCTTCCGGTATATCTGTACTGCTCATAGTCCACAGGCTTTGAAGCATTCGATGCTTCCCACATCTGTAAAAATGTAACCGTAAGCCCCCAGACGGCTTCTCCCGTAAGCTTAATTGCATTATCCTTCCATATGCCGAAACGGGGGACTAAATTCACATATTCATCGGCCAGGTTCATGCCCCCTGTATAGCCGGTATGACCGTCCACCACGACAATTTTCTGATGTGAGCGGTAATTCATGTAAAGCTTATCCGTATATCGGTGAATCGGATTAAATACCCTTACTTCGAAGCCCTCTTTCTCAAGAGCCCTTCTAAAATTACGGGGCGTCCGAAGCATGGCCCCAAAATCATCATAAAGAAATAATACCTTAACACCTTCCCTTATCTTAGACAGTAAGACCCTGTGCAGATTTTCCCACAGAACACCTTCCCCTATTATAAAGAAATTCACCAGTATGAACTTTTCTGCTTTTTCTATGTCCTTTATTATTGCTTTAAAGGCATCTTCCGCCATCGGATAATATTCAACCTGATTATTTTTATAAAGCGGAAAATGGTTTGTATGAAGATACGTTGCCATTCGAACCATATCCGGATAACGGTCCTCGAATTCCTCTACAACCTCCGGGTTCTGCTCCAGATATCCGAAGCCCTTTGCCAGCTTCTCCAGCACTACTTTGTCCATTTTCTTTATTCTGCTATTGCCCCATAGCACATACATAATATGCCCCGTTATAGGAAGTGCCGCTATGATGCATATCCAGCTGATTTTATAGGAGACATTCCGATTATCGTTAACCAGTCCGATGATAATAATGACACTAAGCACCTGTATAAATGAATAGATATAGATGGTATAGCCCCTAAGTATATAGGAAAGATAAATAATCAGTCCGAATTGGATTAGTACAAGAATTCCCACAATCGCCGCGCGAAGAAATCCGCTCAAATATCCAATAACCCGGCCCTTTACCTCTTCTTTTGCTTCCTTGCCCAATTCAAGCACTCCTTTTTTTGATATTTTCTCCCTCAGGTCCTTTAACGCCATATTACGTTTTCCCGCCCCCATGGTCGGAAACGCTTTCAGCATTCGGATATGAATCTGCTTTATCGTAAGCGATTGATAATGCTTGCGTAAGGCTTCAAGTTTCCCGGGGTACTTTATATCCAGGCTTGACACCATTTTGTTTAAAATATTAGACATACGAAGCATGGATAGCTTCTCAATACCTTCCTGCCTGTATTCATGCAGTCTGGACTCTTTCATATATTCTAAAAGCTCCTGTCTTAGCTTATGCATTCTGTTCAGCAAATTGTCCAGCTTTACGGTATAAATAACTGTAACCATTATATCGGTAAGAAAGAATGGTATAATTACATATCCGGCAGCCTCTCCAATCCCTCTTGGAATCTTACTGATTAAGGCATCCATCTGCGGATGGATGACATGGAGCATAAGCAGGGAGAAAAATCCCCATAGCAGGGATGCCGCAAGACATACTCTTCCGCCGATATTAAAGCGCCGGTTACTATAATCCCACCATTTTGCATGAAATAAAGCTTCCATCAGAAGGGATGTCACATATTCTAAAACAGAGGCAAGAATTGCTCCGCCTATGTAGTTCAAAAACAGGTTATCCTTTACCGGTCCCAGCACAAGATAAAATATAAGCGCACCAAGTCCATAGATAGGAATGACCGGACCATTCAAAAATCCCCGATTTACAGGCGTTCTTTTTCTTATTGATACAAATAAGCTTTCATATATCCAGCCAAAAAAACTATAGATAAAAAATAAATAGAATATATAAAACAATTCATTACCAAATACATTAAGCTCCCACATTATCAACAACTCCTATAATGTAATATGAATATAGTCACTATTCTAACACAATGTTTTAAAATTTGCATACTAATCCGCTTAAAATCATGATATAATGTACGCGAATAAGCGGATTCGTCCATGAAAATCAATACAACTACCACAAATAAAAGCAAAGGAGAATACCTATGATAATCCGGCAGTTTCCTATTCCGCTTGCCTTGACCTATCCCCTGGATATAGAATACGGCACGAATAAAATTGCATATTTTGATATAGAGACCACCGGATTTGCTGCCGATACCACGTATCTGTACCTTATCGGCTGTATCTTTGTCAGGGAATCCTCCTTGCATATGATTCAATGGTTTTCTGAAGATATCCGGGAGGAAAAAGAGCTTATCAGAAGCTTTTTTGAATTTATTAAAGAATATGACCTTCTCGTTCATTATAACGGTTCAGGCTTTGATATTCCATATCTGATGAAAAAGTGCGAAATACTGCAGCTTAATTATTCATTTGAGGATATTATCAGTCTTGATTTATATAAGAAAATATCTCCCATACGGAAGATATTTAAACTAAGTAATTATAAGCAAAAGTCAATTGAAGCTTTCCTTCGGGTTGACCGGGTGGATACCTTTGGCGGCGGAGAGCTGATAGAGGTATACCAGAGCTATCTTGGCAAAAAGCACATTGAAAATCTGAAAAAATCCAGGGCTTACAAGCCCCGTCATGACGAAATATCAGAAGCAGATAAACTGCTTCATGTTCTTTTGCAGCATAATGAGGACGACCTTAAAGGCCTGGTTCATATCAGTCAGATACTATACTACTGTGACCTGTTCGAAAAATCCTTTCATATCCTCCAGGCAGGCGTAGACGAAGGACGTCTGACGGTTCACCTGGAATATAATTTTAATCTTCCTGTCCGGATAAGCTTTGGCAATGACTGTATCTATATACGTGCTTATGGGCGCGCCGTCCATATGGCAGTCGATATCTATGAAGGTGAGCTAAAGCATTTTTATGATAATTACAGAGATTATTATTATCTTCCTGAGGAGGACCGGGCTGTTCATAAAAGCCTGGCCATATTCGTTGAAAAGGATTATCGTATGAAGGCAAAGCCCTCTAACTGCTATACGAAAAAACAGGGGCTATTTGTTCCTCAATACAATCCGGTTATAACGCCTTCGTTCAAAAAGGAGCATACGGACAAACTATCTTTCGTAGAAGTACATACGGATTTCCTGCTAAGGGAGGAGAATCTGACCCGGTATATCCACCATATTCTTGGGCATATCATAGCCTCCAAAGGGTAAGGCTTTATAATATTATGAAAGTTAAAGGGTCTGTTGCAAAAAGCAACAGACCCTTTCCTCGAACATTATATTATAAAGTTACTCCCTGCTTCCATATTGCTATATCATAGAAGCCTGCTTCCTCTGCCCTGACCTGTTTGCCGGAAGCCACCTCCAGTACATAGGAGAATAGCTCCTCCGCCAGTTTCTTTCTATCTGCTCCCGATACAAGCCTTCCTGCATCAAAATCAATCCAATTGTTTTTAGCATTAGCCAATCTTGAATTACTGGATATCTTTACAGTGGGAACGCAGGAGCCAAAGGGCGTTCCTCTTCCTGTTGTAAAAAGTACCATATGGGCACCGGAAGCGGCCAATGCCGTCGTTGCCACCAAATCATTTCCCGGCGCACTAAGGAGATTCAGTCCCCGAACGGTCACCGGCTCCGTATAGGAGATGACGTCTGCAACCGGTGCGCTTCCTGCCTTCTGGGTACAGCCCAGGGATTTTTCTTCTAAGGTTGTAATCCCGCCCTCCTTATTACCCGGAGAAGGATTCTCATAAACCGGCTGATTGTGCCTGATATAATATTCTTTGAATGCATTAATCATTGATACGGTTTTGTTAAAAACCTCTTCGCTGACGCACCGCTTCATCAGGATATTCTCTGCCCCGAACATTTCCGGTACCTCCGTAAGAATAGCCGTACCGTTCCCGGCAACAAGAGCATCTGCAAAATCTCCTACAAGAGGATTGGCCGTGATTCCCGACAGGCCATCGGAGCCGCCGCATTTTAAGCCGACGATTAATTCTTCGGCATCCATAGGCTCCCTGCTAAATTGCTTTGCATATTCTGAAAGCTCCTCCAGCAGCTTTATGCCTTCCTCCATCTCATCCTCTGCATCCTGGCAGTTAAGAAACTTAACCCTTTCCCCGTCCACCGGTCCAAGATAGGTCCTCAGGATATCAATATTGCAATTTTCACAGCCAAGTCCCAAAACCAATACGCCCGCCGCATTCGGATGTCTGATTAGTCCTGAAAGTAATTTCAATGTATTCTCCTGGTCATCTCCCAGCTGTGAACAGCCATAGGGATGAGGAAATGCGATGATACCTTCAACACCTCCCCCTGATAATGAAGCCGCTTTCCTTTCTAAGGCTTCGGCTATGGAATTCACGCAGCCCACAGTAGGGATAATCCAAATCTGATTTCTTATTCCCGCTTTGCCATCCTTCCTGCGGTATCCCAGGAAGTACTTCTTGTCGGTTATCTCTGCTTTTTTATGGCTATCATCCGGATGATATGAATAAGCAAGAATATCTCCCAGGCCTGTTCGCATATTCTTCGTATGTACCCAGTTCCCCTTCAGAATATCGCCGACAGCATATCCTATGGAATTACCGTATTTTATAACAATCTCCCCATCTTTAATATCCCGTAAGGCAAATTTATGTCCCGCAGGGATATCCTCTCTCATCAGGAAACCGCCATGGGCATTCTTCAAGGTCTCTTCCTCAGAACCTTCCGGTACATTCTTCATCTTTCCCATATACTTCTGACGAATCGCTTCCAGGAATATACCCTTCGGCAAATCCTTTATGGCTACCCCCACCATATCTTCTTCATGGATAATAATATAATCCGTCAATCCCTGCACCTCCTTTCCCGCATGAAACCTCTGCTATCGGTTAAATCCTCTCCAAATCTTAGCTTTGACAATTTCATGTTAATGGCCTTTTTATTGGTATTCATTTCCTGCCAGATTTTCCAAGGCTTTCCTCATGCCAAGCCTTTGTATCTGTTCCAGATAGCCACTAATTGTATCGGTCAATCCCGGATACACGGTCATGTCTTCTCCTAAAAACTCCTTTGTCTTTAAAAAGGCTTCGGCTAATTCCTTATTATCCCGGTTATAGGAGCCGTCAAAAAACGCCATAACCTGTATATCATCCATAATCCTGTATTCTTCGCTGCCTCTTTGTGAGGTAAGCGCCCCCTTATCAATGAGCTTGCCCCGGTAAAGACTGATAAGTGCCGCAAGGGAGAATGTAAGGCATACCGGAAGCCTGCCATTCATTGCAACATAATCCTTAAAGCTTGGCAGGCACCTGGCCTTCCATTTTGAAATACTATTTAAAGATATGGATAGTAAAGAGTGCTTTATATAAGGGTTTTCAAACCGTTCAATTACCTTAACTGCAAAGTCCTCCAATTCCTTTTCCGGCAGCTTTAGCGTTGGTATAATCTCGTTAAAGATTGTATCCATCAGGAATTGCCGAATCAAGGAATCCTCCATTGATTCCTTAACCGTATTATTTCCCGAAAGATAGGACGCCGCCACAAATGAGGTATGGGCACCATTTAGAATCCTGACCTTCCGCTCTCGGTAGGGCTGAAGATTCTTCGTAAACAACACGGGAAGTCCTGCCTTATCCAGAGGAAATTCTCCGGATATATCTGCATCACTTTCAATGACCCATAGCCCGAACAGCTCGCCGCTGACGATAAGCTTATCCTGGTATCCGGCCCTCTCCCAATATTCCTCTTCCTCACTGTGAGGATATCCGGTAATAATCCGGTCAACCAGCGTATTACAAAAGATGCAGCAGGTCTTTAGCCAGTCGGTAAAGCCCTCTTCAAGGCTCCATCGCTTAGCAAGCTTCAGCACACATTCTCTTAGTACCTTTCCATTATTCTCAATCAATTCACAGGGAAGGATAATAAGGCCCTTGTCCTTATCCCCATTAAAATGCTGATATCTTTCATGCAGGAATTTTGTAAGCTTTCCCGGATACGTCTTAGGCGGCTCCCCCTCATAACAATCCTTTTCATCATAAACAATTCCTGCCTCCGTCGTATTGGATACAATAAAGCGTAATGATTCCAATTTTGCATAGGCCCTATATGCTTCATAATTCTCATATGCCCCCACTGCGTCCGAAACACTTCGTATCATCCGGTCGATAACCTTCGGCTTCCCATCCTCAAGTCCTCTTAATGTCACCGTATATTGATACTCCTGCTTATAAAACATCTCCAGGCTTCCATGGGAAATCGGCTTTACCATCACGATATTTCCATCAAATACTCCCCTGTCATTGGCGATATCAATCATATAATCCACGAAACCCCGGAGAAAATTGCCTTCACCGTATTGAAGTACCTTAACCGGTCTTTCGACAGGCTTTGTTATGCTTTTATTTAATATGTTCATAAATCCCCTCTTTCCTTGTGCCTTTCTCAGGTCACAAAACACCAATGAAGCCGCTGCCACCCTTATCCATCCCGTAAAATTACCCTCTTTAATTAAATCAAAATATAATTTATAATCTATACATATTGTATCTATTCCAATATATCACGTCAATCAAAGGATATTTACTTAAATTATTCAAATTCAAACACGATTGATTTATTATGAAAATATGTTTTTTATTCCTATAATCAATTTAGATTGATATTTAATGAAAAAAGTGAAATATTATAGTAGTTTTCGGCGTAATTTTAACTTATAATTTTATTATATTCCACCTAACCATAATTAAAAAAATTATGGATTCATCAGAAATGAGGTATAGACATGATATATGAGGACAAGAAAGTATCTGACATCCGGATTGCTTACATAGGAGGCGGCTCCATGGGGTGGGCCTGGACCTTTATGACGGATTTATCCTTAGAGGATAAAATCAGCGGCACGATACGACTTTATGATATCAACAATGAAGCTGCAAAACGCAATGAAATAATAGGCAACTCGCTGCAGTCCGACCCGAAACGAAAAGGCAAATGGACATATACAACCTCAAATTCACTAAAAGAAGCTCTTACAGGAGCCGATTTTGTGGTTATATCTATCCTTCCGGGAACCTTTGAGGAAATGCGCTCCGATGTTCATTCTCCTGAGAAATACGGCATAAACCAGCCGGTTGGCGATACCACCGGACCCGGCGGATTAATCCGTGCACTTCGAACCATTCCCATGTTTGTCGAGATTGCAGAGGCTATCAAGCAGCACTCTCCTGATGCCTGGGTAATTAATTATACCAATCCTCTGGCTTTATGCGTCAGAACATTATATAAGGTTTTTCCTGAAATCAAGGCCTTTGGCTGCTGCCATGAGGTTTTCAACACACAGAATCTATTGGTATCCATGTGCAAAGAAAAGCTCGGCATGGAGCATATTGACAGGCATGAAATCCATGTCAATGTTATGGGAATAAACCACTTTACCTGGTTTGACCATGCTTCCTACCAGGGAGTAGACCTTTTCCCCATGTACAGACAGTTTGCAGATGAGCACCGCGACACAGGATATCCAAAGGGTTTTGACGGTTATCTAAAGGATGTATTCGCCTGCTCCCATAAAGTGAAGTTTGATTTATTCAGAAAGTATGGGTTAATTGCTGCCGCCGGTGACAGACATCTGGCTGAATTCATGCCCCCGTATTATCTTAAGGATATTGATACCGCCCATTCCTTCGGATTTACATTCACCCCTGTTGACTATAGAGTTAAGGACCTGCATAACCGCCAGAAAAGAAGTGAACGTCTGCTAAACGGCAAGGAGCAGCTTGACTACTCTCCTTCCGGTGAAGAAGGCATCCTCCTGATTAAATCCCTGGTTGGTCTGGAAAGGACAATCAGCAATGTTAATCTTCCGAACATCGGACAGATTTCCAATCTGCCCTTAGGCGCCATTGTTGAGACCAATGCCGTGTTTGAAAAAGACCACATTGCCCCCGTCTTCGCAGGAAGCATACCCGATAATGTCAGAGAACTAATCGCACCGCATGTACAGAATCAGGCAGATATTATGGACGCCGCAGTCACCTGTGACAGAGAGCTGGCATTAAAGGCTTTTAGAAATGACCCTCTCGTAACAATTAATAAAGATGAAGCAGGAAAGCTTTTTGATGAAATGCTTGAGAATACAAAGGCATACCTGCCTGCCGAGTGGTTTAGATAACAAAACATCAGCAAACCTTCAGGTTGGGTATTCGTGGAGGTCACAAAAGGGAACCGTTCTACAACGGTTCCCTTTTTAAGGTTCTATCTTACAAACTTTTTACGGTATTTTAGCGGGGATGTCTCCAGGTACTTTTTGAATACCTTCTCAAAATAAGTGATGCTTTCATAGCCCACGATATCTGAAATCTCCGTGATGTTATAATTCGATTGCTCCAAAAGCTGCTGTGCCCGTTTAATCCTTGTAATATTGATATACTCATTGACCGTAAATCCGGTTACTTCCTTAAATATACGGCTCAGATAGCATTTGCTTATATAAAAATCCTCTGCTATGTCGGCAAGAGAGATATTCTCATGGTAATTCTCATTGATATATTTTGCTATTTCACTGATTTTTTTGTATTTTTCGGTTTCTACCGGAGCATTAAATAAGGTTGAATTCTCACCGGTTTTACATCGAATGGCATATAGCAGCAGCTCTGCCAGCTTCATCTTTACCATGAAGGCATAATTGGAATGCTTCATTTTCATCTCCCTGATGATAAAGAATAAGAGGCCTTCAACGTATTTTTGTCCCGCTTCATTCAGGTCAATAACACCAAAATTCTTATTAAAGAATGACCCTACTTCAACGTTACCGCAAAGCTCCAATATCGGGCTAATCTCGTCTGCGGATATCAGTATCAGTATTCTGTCATGGTAATTGGTATTGCCTCCCACTGTTTTATGTATCTGATTACGGTCTATGAATACAAGGCTTCCCTTCTTTACCTGATATATCTGATTCTCAATAAAATAATACCGCTCTCCGCTTAACAGATAATATATCTCATATTCATTGTGAAAATGCTTCTGGACCATATTAAAATCATAGTCCCGTTCGATTCGCTCAACCATAATCCGGCCGACCTTATCACTAAACAAGATGTTTTCCATGATATCCGTCCTCCATCTCCTTATCCAAAACCGCCGGCAGCATCCTATTCTTTAATAGGGGAAGGGCTGTATATTCTCATATTCAACATTCCAGCTTCCATCCTCGGGAAAACCCGGATGAAGCGTATCACAGCCGTTAAATCCGGCCGCCATCATGCCCGCAGCAAGAAGCAGGGAGCCGTTACCCGGAAGATATACGGGTAAATCCTCTCTTTTGATTTGGGCATTATGGCCGCTTACGGCATAATTATTATTCGGCGTATCCATCAGAAGCAGCTCGATTGCCAGCTCAGGATGTCCAAGTCTTGTGGCCGCCATCGCCATCATGGCAAAATCCCAGCCCCAGGCCAAATCAAACTTCCAGCAGGCGCTTATCTTATGCAGGGTGCTTCGCATGATGTCCTTATCGACCCTGTCGCTGGGGATAAGTCCGTATACCGCCGTCATCATAGGGTGGTCCACATTGTATTCCTCATAGGTGGACGGACAATTTTCATGGGCCAGGTATAAGCCATCCTTCACAGGCAGCCTGGCCATGTTATCTGCCACATGAAGCCACTGCCCGGCCTCGTCCTCCTTCTTTAGCCTCTTTGCCCAGGTTACCGCCAGTGACAGCCCGAATCGCCAATACTCCACCTCGAATACAGGGTTAAGCGTCGTTCTGGGGTCATGGGCTTCCTGTGCAGGAATTACGGGAGGAACCAGGTCATATCTTCCGGTCTCCTTATTGTAAACCGCCAAATCAACCATATAGTCGGCGGTTTCCTTTACCAGCGTCCAGTATTTTTCTAAAAAACAGCCGGCCCGGGCCATATTATGGCAGCTTTCTTCATTTTGCCCCATCGCATTATCTTCTGTCCCCGGCTGTGATGGATTCTTCTTACTTTGATATGCCAGCTCCAGCATATATAGAATATGGGGCTGCTGCCATATTAGAAGAGTTGCAATTGGTGACGGGCTGTCTATCCCGTCATATGCCACCTGCTTCGGCCATTTTGCCCCGCAAAATCCATTTCTGGCGGCATTCTCCCTTGCTCTTGGCAAAATCTCCAGATACCAGTCCAGACTTCGCTCCATCAGCTTTGAATCGTTCCACAAGGGCAGATATGCCTGATGCCAGAGATGCATCTCCAGATGAAACTTACCATGCCAGCTGTTGCAAAGAAGTCCTGTCTCCTGGGGGGGCATGGAGCCGCAGCAATGAACTCTTAACTGATACCGGGACAATATAATTCTTCTTTCCAGTTCAAGGGCCCTTTTATCCGCCGATTCATGGAGCTTAATGATACCTCCGGTCTCCCAGAAGCTCTTCCATCCGGCTTTGCTGCTCTCAAAGGTCTGCCCAAGGTCAGGAAGCTCATGGTTTTTGCATCGGCAATAGGTAATTGTAAAGGCCATCTGATTGCTGCCTGTCGTCTCCATTCTGAAATCATGCGCTGCCTCTTGGCAGAGCACAGACCTGTCATCAATCCGCATGCATGCATAATACCTGGTATCATCCATCTTTCTCTCGATGAATATTTTATTGCTGTCCTTATCGATTATCTTACTCTCATGGGACATGCTGTTATCCCAGTCCGAGCCTGAAATATCCGGTGAACCGTAGGGAAATATAAGCTGAACCGATAATAAGCCTTCCGTAAGTAGCTCTGATTCCACCTCGGCGGCGATGGTATCGCTGTCATAATGGCAGCAGGTTCTGACCCTGCACAGAATTCCTTTAAGCCTAAAGCTGCTCTCTATCATCCCTTCATACAGATTAAGCGTCTGCTTTATATCGGATATATCCTCCGGCTTTATTCGTTCCCGTCCATATAGAAAACCCAGCCTTCCCAGATTGAATTTGTGGGGATTCTTCCTTAACCAATAATAGACCTCTTCATCTCCCGGCTTTTGCTCCACGGCATAGGTAACCGTTCTGCCGGCATATTCATATTCGGTCATCTTTACGTCATCCATTGTATAAGCGTACCGGTGACTGCTGACAGGCGTTGTATGCCAGCCCCACTGGCTCATGGTACATAAGGGGGTAAGATGATGATTGTATTCTTCATATAAGGTCTGCAGTCCTGTTACATCCACAGTAAAAGCAAATTCGCCGTTTCCCACCGTTAAGGGAGATTTGTATTCGATTCTTTCTAAAACCGGATGATGCCGCTTAACCAGCTCATACCTCTTAATTGACATGCCTGTTCCTCTCTTATTCTCTAACAGTTACTATATGACTAACCCTTTAATCCACTGGTACTGATTCCCTCTGTCAGGTACTTATTGAAGAATAGGAAAATCAAAAATACCGGAACCAGGGATAAGGTTGACATTGCAAACATTGCCCCGTAATCGGTTACCGATGTGGAATCGGCAAACAGCTTCAATGCAATGGATACGGTATAGGACGTCGGCTGGCTAAGATACACCAGCGGTCCCTGGAAATCATCCCACTTCCAATAGAACTGTATAATAATTGTGGTTATAATCGACGGCTTTAATAAAGGCAATATAATATGGGTAAATATACTGTATTTACTGCAGCCATCCACGAATGCCGCCTCGTCAAGCTCTCTTGGAATCCCCATCATAAACTGCATCATCTGATAGATAAAGAATGCCTGGCCCAAAAAATGGGGTAATACCAATGGTACAACAGACGGCACCAATCCAAGATTATTATATATGATATAGGTAGGAATTAAAAGTACCTGCCCGGGTAAGAGCATCGTCATAATCATAAGGGTAAACATTAATTTTCTTCCCGGATATCTGAGCCTTGCAAATGAATAAGCGATACACGCCGAGCTGGCCACCGTTGCAAGGGTTGAAATACCTGTAATCAAAAATGAATTTTTAAAAAATGTGGCAAATGAAACACCGCCAAAGCCCTTCCATCCTCTGACAAAGTTCTCCCATCTCCAATTGGGAGGTATAAGGCTGAGGGAACCGTTCAGTATCTCCGTATTATTCTTCAGGGACCCTGTTATCATCCATAATACCGGATAAATCATAATGAATCCGCCCGCCACTACAAGAACATGATAGAAGATGGTTGATATTCTTTTCCTGCTTCTAATACTCATGACTAAATCCTCCTATCGTTATCGGCTTATCCCCTGTTATTTGTCTGCTTCACTAAATACCCAGTATTTTGATGACTTAAAGATTATCAGTGTCACAATGCTTATAACCACCAGCATAATCCACGACATTGCACTGGCATAGCCCATATTGCGGTATGAGAATGCATTGTTATACATATACAGGGCATAGAAGTTGGTAGCATCCTTGGGCCCGCCGCTGGTTATTACAAAGGCCTGGGTAAAGGTCATAAATGCGGAGATTGTCTGCATTACCAGGTTATACAAAATAACCGGTGACAAACAGGGTAATGTGATTTTAAAGAAAGATTTAATACGGTTTGCGCCGTCTATTTTCGCCGCCTCATAATATGTAACGGGAA
This sequence comes from Bacillota bacterium, assembly GCA_023419655.1. Taxonomy (GTDB): domain Bacteria; phylum Bacillota; class Clostridia; order Lachnospirales; family Lachnospiraceae; genus Mobilitalea. The sequence goes on from JAEZXP010000047.1 coordinate 17,345, forward strand.
TCTGTTTAAGACCTGCCGCAAAGATAATCATACTGGAGCCGAATTGCCAAACTGACAGCAGGATTAGGGGAATTAACGCCATCTTCTGGTCTCCGAACCAGGAAATTCTACCGGCACCTAACATCCCCAGCATCTGATTGATAAGTCCTTTTCTGGAGAACAGCTCCTTCCATACCAGCGTTACCGCAATACTGCCGCCGATAAGGGACGGAACATAGTATAGGGAGCGGTAAACTCCGACCAATTTTGATTTTCTTGTCATAATCATAGCGATGAATAAAGCAAATACTAACTTTAATGGTACCGAGGTGACGACGTATTTTAGGGTTACATATACGGAATTCCAGAATCGTTCGTCCCCCATCAGCCGGGCATAATTACTTATACCCACCCAGGATTCTTTCTCAATCAGATTGTAATTGGTAAATGAATAATAGAGTGAAGAAACGATAGGTACCATGGTAAAGCCTAAAAATCCTATAATAAATGGCAGGGCAAATACATACCCCACTGTCGTTTCCTTATATGCAAATCTCTTTATCGAAAATGCCTGTTTGTTGTCAGAGCTCATAGCCTTTTTCTTCATCAGAGAGCCTCCTTATTGTCATAAAGTGCCTGAGTAGCCTATATTATTAGAACTCTTACACTACTTAAGATAATAGCATAAGAGTTCTAATATGCATCAGTTATAAGTTCAATATCTCATGGGGGTTGATTTATTGGAACTTCGATTTTGCAAAATCATAAAAATCCTTCGCCGCATCGTCTGCCGTCATATCACCGTAGATAACCTTTTCAATGATTAACTTATAGTAATCCTGTATTTCCTGTGACGGTTCGGGACTAATCGGGTTCGTCTCTCCGACTTCATAGCTTCCGATTAAATTAACAAACTCATTCACCTGAATCTGTTCCGGTGTTAAATCCGGCTCAAGAGCTTTCAGCACATTGGTAAAGATGGACATACCACGCTCATTTGCTAATATTTTATTGGCTTCCTCATCACTCCAGAAAAAGTTAAGGAATTTTGCAGCTTCTTCCGGATTCTTTGAGTCTGTGGAAACACAGAACATCTGGGAAGATTGAATTGCTGCTCCTGCGGGGCCGCCCTTTGTTCTTCTGGGGATGGGTACCAGCTTTAATTCTCTTCCTGCTGCCTCCGACAAAGCGATGAACTGGTTACTTGCTACCCAGGTCATAGCGGCTTCGCCTGTTACAAGAAAGTCTCCTTCTATATCTTTGATTTCGGCGATAGCACCGGGGTCAGGATATCCGCCGGAAGCGGTAAGGTCTGCCCGCATCTGGATATAATCAATTAATAATCGATAATCATCAAAACCTAAATCATCATTCGTCATCGCATAAAAACCATATTCCATGCCGTACTGCGGAATGCCTGAACCGCAGCCTGCGGCAAAGTCATCGAATTTGGAGCTTCCGAAGATACCTAATT
>JAEZXP010000048.1 GCA_023419655.1 Bacillota bacterium
AAAGCAAATAAGGCCGACCAGCTTTCTAAGGGAAATCAGCAAAAGATACAGCTTATGGCTGCTCTTTTACCTGATCCCGCGCTAATCATTATTGACGAGCCTTTTAGCGGACTGGACCCTCTGAATACGGACTTATTCAAGTCCATCATCCGTGAAGAAATCAGCAAGAACAAATATCTGATTATGTCCAGCCATCAGATGCCTACGATTGAAGAGTTCTGCTCCGATATTACCATTCTGAACCGGGGTAAGGTAAAGCTTCAGGGTAATCTGTCAGAAATCAAAAAGAGCTATGGCCGTGTTAATCTCCATGTCAAATGCGAGCAGGATATTGCCTCCTATATCGCTTCACACAAGCTTCGGATTATTAACAAAACTCCCAGCGAGTATCATCTGAAGGTTCAGGGAGAGGAACAGGCAATGGGATTCCTGGCAAATCTCATCGGTGATAATATTACCGTCATCAAATTCGAATTACGGGAACCGTCACTGCATGAAATATTTGTTGAAAAGGTGGGAAGTGAACAAGATGAAGAATAATATTACCGGATGGAAGGATGTCTTCTCCTTTACACTTTCACAGGTATTAAAAAGCAAGGCGTATCTTGTCTCCTATTTTACATTGGTTTTGATTGTACTGGTATCAATGCCGCTGGCAAGTAAGCTGCTTTTTGAAAGTAAAAAGGATGAGAATGCTCCAATCTCTGTGAATAAAGTCTATATCGATAATACAACAGCCGTTCCTGATATGGATTTCTCAGGTATAAAGGAGATTCCTTCTTTTAAGCATATCGAATTTGAACCAATGAAAGAGGACTATGATACACTGGTACAGCAGATTACAGAAAACGAAAACCGTTCCGTCATTCTGCACATATCAGAGGAGGGCAGAACCTATTCACTGCATCTGTCCATGGTTAAGGAAGGGCCTGTAAAGCGCTCCGACCTGCAAAAGCTTGGCCATGCCATCGAGACCGCTTTTACGAATCTTCGTATGGCGGCTCTTGGAATCAATACGGAACAGCTTGCACTGCTTCAGACCCCCATCGTATCCAAGGTTACAATGACAGACATCACAGGAGAGCCTGTAACCGAAGAGGCCACCTCTATATCCTTTAACGAATACTGGTTTATCTATGGCGTTCTGTTTTTCGTATTAATGGCAAACATGCTGACAGGAACCCAGGTTGCCACATCCATTGTAACAGAAAAATCTACCCGGGTGGTTGAATACCTTCTGATTACAGTTAAGCCTCTTGCTCTTATGATAGGAAAAGTATTTGCCATGCTGACTGCCGCACTTATTCAGATGCTTTCCATGGTTGCGGCTCTGCTTGTGTCAAATATGATTTCAGTCTCCTTCTCACCGGATGGAAACGGCCTGATGGCACAGCTGCTGCCGGAGGATATGTTTGCAAATATCAATATCATGAATATCATTCTGTGTATTATACTTGTTTATCTTGGCATGCTGTTTTTTGCGATATTAGCTGCACTGGCCGGAGCTACGGTCAGCCGGCTTGAGGAAATAAACGAGGGCTTAACACTTTTTACTGTCATCAGTATCGTGGGCACATACATCGGATTAGGAGCCGCAGGCACCTTAATGGCCGGCGGCGTGAATGGTTTTGTAATGTTTGCATTCCTTTTCCCGCTGTCCTCTCCGTTCGTGTTGCCGGGTGCGATTCTTATAGGCAAAGCCAGTCTGCCCATAATCGGCATTGCATTTGTCCTCGAGATAGTCTTTATTGTCCTGCTGTTTCGCTTTGTGGCAAAGGTTTATGAAACGCTTATACTCCATAATGGTAATACCATCAAATTAAAACAGCTTTTTCAGTTGTCAAAGCATACTTCTTAAATGAACAATATGCTTTTTAAACAGTATATGTATGCCGCCCATGCGGCAGATGGAGGTTATGATGAAAAACAATTTCAGTGGATGGACGACGGTATTTGGCTTTACATTTCGCCAGTCTACCAAAAGGGCCTTTAAAGTTACCACTGCTCTTATTGCCATTCTGATTATGGGATTAATTATATTAATGACGGTTATCGCTGCTAAGCCTGAGACAAAGGAATACGATGAGCAGGGTAGTTATCTTGGCCAGGAGATTATGGCAGGAATATCTGCTATAGAAAAAGTATTCATACTTGACCAGAGCGGTTTGCCGCCTACCGATTATAAAGCAATTCATTCAGATTTCTCCGGCGAATTCTTTAAAAATATTGAATTCGTTGCAGTAGAGAATCAGACAAGAGCAGAGCTGTTCGATTATGCAAAAAAAGAATCGGACAGAACAATCGCCGTAATAATTTCAGGTATAGACGGTGCATTTGAAATGGAGGCTTTGATTCCTCATAATTCGAGTATTACAGCAGGGGACGCGGAGCAATTATTAGGCATGATGACATCCTCCTTTGAACTTAATAAGATGATGCAGATAAATTTAAGTGAGGAGGAATTAGCCGCTGTATTCACGCCTGTTATAACTTCTTATTCAGAGTTTGGGGAAAGTTCCAGCATGGCCGCTGTACTTATAAAAACCATATTACCGATGGTTCTGAGCTTTTTATTATATTTTATGCTTCTTTTCTATAGTCAGACAGTAAGCAAATCCGTATCGACGGAGAAAACCTCAAAGCTGATGGAGACCTTACTGACCTCTGTACATCCCTATGCAATGATTACAGGTAAGGTTCTGGCTATTACAGTTATGGCCGTATTGCAGTTTATAGTCTGGATTCTTTCGGGTGTTGCCGGACTATATGGAGGCAATGCCATTGCTCACGAAATGTATCCCGGTTATGAGAACTCTGTTATTACCTTTATTAATTTTATAAAAGATAATATCGGTGAAACCGGCATGACCTTTTCTGCTGTATTCCTGGCCGTCTTGGTATTGGGTGTGGGCTTCATATTTTACTGTGTACTGGCAGCACTGGCCGGCTGTATGGTATCCAAGCCTGAGGACGTTGCATCCACACAGGGTTTGTTCGTACTTCCGATAGTAATCAGCTGGATTATCAGCTACTTTGCACCCCTTATGAGTAACTACAGGCTTATGGCTGCTATCCGGTACATCCCCTTTACGGCCCCCTTCTGTGTTCCGGCAGATTTGATATCCGGAACAATCGGCCTCGGTGAAGGACTGCTTTACCTGCTTATACTTATCGCCTTTACATTCGTAGTAATTATATTGTCAGCAAAGATATATAAGGGACTTGTTCTTTACACCGGTCAAAAGGCAAATATAAAGCTTATGATGAATATATTAAAAAGTTAGATTGATATAATAGGGTCGTTAAAGAATGACACTAGGAACACAGGTATGAACCTCACTCACCGGTACAAGTACAGCCACCATAATTTTTAAGTCCAAACCGGACATAAAATGTCCGTTTATATGACTTACAAATTACAGTGGCTGTTCTTCTAACGGTGAATTATGGTTATACCTGTGTGCCCTGTACCATTCTTCAACCAACCTCTCTTATTCTTATAAAGTAATCCGCTTACTGCCTGTCATTATTTATATTAATATGTTTCATAATGAATCCGGTCGGGGTCAAAACGGTCTACGAATTTACTCTCCTGACCTTCTTCCGGATATCCGATTGGAATAACACAAAAGGGTTTAAGCTTGCTCTTAAGCCCGTATAGTTCACTAATCATATCCATTCTTTCCTTCATAGGTGCAACGCCCAGCCATACTCCGCCCAGACCCAGGTGGACAGCCTCCAGCAAGATATTCTGGGCTGCGGCAGCCATATCCTGTTCCCAATGATGCTGTAATCTCATTCTTTCTTCATTTCCAAGAAGCACGATAGCCAATGGTGCATCGGCTACCATCTTGGAATATGAACTTATCTGTGCCAGTCTTTGCAAATTTCCTTTGTTCTGGACTACGATAAATTCCCAGGGCTGTTGATTCACGGCAGAGGGAGCCTGCATCGCAGCTCTCAGGAGCTTTTCTATCTTCTCCCGTTCCACAGCCTGATTTTTATATCTACGAATACTTCTCCTGTTAAAAATTACATCCATATGCGTTCCTCCTTAACCGTTTGTATGGCAGCAACTTTCCTCTGCAAAAAATATAATGTACTAATTATACACAAACATTATAAAAATATAAAGCAAATTATTAATTAAATATAAAATAAATCTGCTTTTTCAGAAAAACGGTGTCCCGCATTCTCCGTGCAGACACCGCCATTCCATCATTCCCTATTCTCTTCGAGATTAAGATAGCTTTTTAACTCTTCAATATACCGTTCACCGATATGACTTAGGTTTAAATGTTCCCGTTTTATATATCCGATGCGCATGATTTCTTCATTATCAAGTAAGACCGCTTTATAGTCGTCGCCGTTTAACTCCTCACATATTATACCGGAGCATAGCGTGTATCCATTCAATCCAATCATCAGGTTCAGTATCGTTGCTCTGTCACAGGCCTTTATTGTCCTTTTATAATCATAGGTGCTGAGAATCTCCTCTGCAAAATAGAACGAGTTATTCTCTCCCTGCTCAAATGACAGACAGGGATATTCCTGCAGCTCCTCCATGGTAATAATGCTTTTATCAGCCAAAGGATGCCCTTTCCACAGATATACATAGCCTTTGCACTGCGTAAGCTCGCAAAATTCAAGTCCATACTCTTTTAATAATTTTGAGAGAATTTTCTCATTAAAATCATTAAGATAGAGTATTCCAATCTCGCTTTTTCCATTCTTTACATCGCTTAGAACATCATGCGTTCTGGTCTCCCGTATTGCAAATTCATATTCATTCATATCAAAGCTCTTCACCATTTCCACAAAAGCCTTGACTGCAAAGGAATAATGCTGCGTGGATACACCGAATTTCTTCTTTATATTGGTACCCTCCAGATACTTTTCCTCCATTAATTCAACCTGGCTAAGTATCTGTCTGGCATAACCCAGAAATTCTTCACCCTCAGAGGTAACGGTAACACCTTTATTGTTTCTGGCAAATATCGCTATGTTTATCTCATCCTCCAGCTCCTTTATAGCACTTGACAGGCTTGGCTGGGATATATACAGCTTCTTTGCCGCTTCATTAATTGAGTTAACATTCGCAACCGCTACAGCATATCTTAATTGTTGAATCGTCATCCATGTTCTCCTTAATTCAATGACCGAAAGGCTTCCTCCAGATCCTCTATTATATCATCAGCATTTTCCGTACCGATGGACAATCTGATTGTATTTGGCTTAATACCCTGCTCCTTAAGCTCCTCCGGCGAAAGCTGTGAATGCGTTGTCGATGCCGGATGGATAACCAGTGATTTTACATCGGCCACATTGGCAAGCAGTGAAAAAAGCTCAAGGTTATCAATAAAATCAGTCGCCCGTTTTTCATCCCCTTTGATTTCAAAGGTAAAGATAGAGCCGCAGCCATTGGGGAAATATTTATTATATAGCTCCTTCTGCTTCTCATCGTTTGTGACGGCCGGATGATGAACTTCTTCCACCTGCGGATGCGACTTTAGATAGTCGACAACCTTTAAGGCATTATCAACATGTCTTTCCACCCTTAAGGATAAGGTCTCAAGCCCCTGGAGAAGCAGGAAGGAATTAAAAGGTGATAATGTGGCTCCGGTATCACGTAATAAAATTGCTCTTATCTTGGTGACATATGCAGCCTTGCCGACAGCTTTTGTAAAGCTGAGACCATGATAGCTGGGATTCGGGTCTGTTAAGGACGAGAACTTACCGCTTGCCTCCCAGTCAAAGTTGCCGCTGTCAACAATCACTCCGCCAATTGTGGTTCCATGACCTCCGATAAATTTCGTGGCAGAATGAATGACGATATCTGCTCCGTACTCAATCGGTCTTAGAAGATAAGGGGTCGCAAAGGTGTTGTCAATAATAAGCGGAATCCTGTTCGCATGGGCTATCTGCGCTATCTTTTCGATATCAACCACTTCCGAATGGGGATTACCGAGGGTTTCAACGAATACCGCCTTCGTATTCTCCTTAATGGAAGCCTCCAGCTCCTCATAATTAAATGGATTGACAAATGTAGTCGTTATACCGAAACCGGGAAGCGTATGTGCCAGAAGATTATAAGTACCTCCATATATATTCTTGGCAGCCACGATATGGTCACCGCTTTGTGCCAGACCCTGTATGGCATAAGTTACGGATGCTGCTCCTGATGCAACAGCCAGTGCAGCCACACCGCCTTCCAGTGCCGCTATTCTTTTTTCAAAGACATCCTCTGTAGGGTTCGTCAGCCTGGAATATATATTGCCCGCATCCCTCAGGCCAAATCTTGCTGCCGCATGTTCACAGTTTTTGAACACATATGCCGTGCTCTGATATATCGGAACTGCTCTTGCATCCGTAGCCGGGTCGGGCTGTTCCTGACCTACATGTATCTGTAAAGTTTCAAATCTGAATTTTCTGTCCTCGTATGCTCTCTTACTCATATGCCTTACCTCCACAATCAATGAATTATTATCTGTATCATTCAATACAAGTTATATTCAAAACGTCCATAACCTTATCGATTGATTGAATGGTATCATGTATGCTGGTTATTGTAAAATCCATAAATTCTATGATTGGATATAGGAATTTTCTATAACAAGTTGATTGTGGTATACGGTTTATGAATACTTAGATTCCTTTTCGGATATCAAGAGGACTTCTAATTTCCAGGGAAACCTCTGAAAAGTACCTCATTCCTCCGTCACCGGTAGGAGACTGTGCTTCCAAACCTACCTTTATCTTCTTCTGCATCGGAAGATAGCCAAGCCGTGACATCAAAAACTCCTTGCCGTCCAGAGAATAATGTATGGCAAATACATTGTCCTTCCTTGACATCTGAAGCCATATTTCATTGCTGCTGGTGTTAATACCATTAGCATCATCCGATTTCTCATTCGTCATAACGGTAACAACTGAATTCGTACCAAGGTCCGTATACTCAAAGCATGCCTTCGCCCAGAGCTTATCATGGTCTAAAGCCAGAAGAACACAGGCATCATAAGTAGATACAAAATCATGACTCACCTTCGCCCTGAGGATAAAATCCCCTTCTACCTCCTTGTAGAAAAACGGAGCATCTGCTTTAACATTTCCATCAACAGGATTGACAAAATAATCTGTCTTTGCAGGTGCATATATCTCTATACCACTTTCTGTCTCTTTGTAATCCGTCTCTACTGTCCATTTAAAATCCTTAAAATTCATACTGTCCTCCTATGTTATATTCATATTTTCCTTTATTCCTGCGCATATTTTTTGCGCGTCCAAAGTTTGTGCCAAGCGTGTTCTTTACACTTTGGATTAACACAGGCACAACACTTGTGAGGTTGGAATCGTATTTCTATCAATCTTTCACCTTGCATCCGCATTGGTTTTCATAATTTCTATATATCATACCATGGGAGTTCATCATACCCAGTCTTTCGTAGAAAGGCTTCAGCTCTATATCACAGCATAAATCAATCATATACAAATTGCCTAATTCATCAAGCAATCTTTTAACCAATTCTGAACCTATTCCCTGCTTCTGATATCCGGGTAATACCTCTAAAAGAGGAATATATGCAGATAAAATCCCATCACTAACCGCATTGATAAATCCAACGATTTTATTGTTGTCATCTATTGCTACGATGGATTTATAGCTCTTCTCTAATATCTGCCGATGCTTTTCCTTGCTCGGCGGATTCGGCCAGCCATCAAAAAAGC
>JAEZXP010000202.1 GCA_023419655.1 Bacillota bacterium
AGAGATTTGAGAATTTACTGCGAGACCACATTATAATCGCTTCGGAGCTCATACAAGTGGCACAGGCGGAAGATATCAATCAGGTCAATGAATTATGGCAAAGATGGGTTGATAATGCCAATCAGATGGCAGAGTTTCTCGGAAGTCTTAATCCGGAATGGAGCCCTGAGGATTGGAGTGCCATGCTGATGGAGCATCTGGAGCTGCTGTGGGCGGCCCTGACGAATATGCTAGAGCAGAACAGCCAGGCTCTTGTTGACAGCATCGATGCTTTAGATGCCCAGGCCATAGAGATGGCGGATATGATGGCGGAGGGAATTGCAGAACAGTTTCCCGGTTAGTGTACGGAATGTACGTATTAACAGTATATCCTGATTTCTAAAATTTTCATGATTATATATAAATTATATGAATTTTTTCTTTTCAAAAGCAAACAATAAGAATGTAAACTTATAGTTTGGAGGGAAAGAAAAATGGCAATTAGAAAAATGGATAAACCAAATGAAGGTATTCGATGTGTTGTTAATACCTGTGAATATCATATGAATGGTGACCACTGCGCTGCCGAACAGATTCAGGTGGAGCCAAGAAATGCATCGCACTCTGAGCAAACAGATTGCACGACGTTTATAAAGAAGGACAGATTTAGCTAAAATCAAACAATAACGGAAGGGCTGCTGCAAAATTATATTCGGTACAATTTTGCAGCAGCCCTTCTTTTTATTTGAACACGTGAATGGTCCCTTCATCGTTTAAGGTTTTAATAATTGTTGCGATTACAGGTAATAGCAGCAAGCCCAGCACGCCCATCAGCTGTGCGCCTACATACATTAATATCAAAGTTATGATTGGATGAAGGCCAATCTGTTGTCCTACAATCCTGGGTTCAATGGCTTGCCTGACGGCGGTAATGATGATATATAGAATAAACATTCCAATACCAATCTTCGTATTACCAAGAATCAAGGCGATAATTGCCCATGGAAGGAGGACCGCTCCTGTACCAAGGATGGGGAGGATATCGATAAATGCAATCATGGCACCGAACAAAAAGGGATTAGGAATGCCAAGTATCCAAAATCCTGTGGACAACTCAAGAAAAGTAATGGAGATAATCGCCGAATATGCCTTAATGAATTTTGCAATCGTACCAATACCGTTATCCTTAAGCTTTATTACCATTTGCTTTCGGTCATCCTTAAACTGACGTATTAAAAAGTCGGAAATTTTATAATAGTCAATGGTAAAGAAGAAAGAGGACACAATCGTGAATATCAGCTTTATTATAAGGGAAGGGATTCTTCCCGCAAGTCCTGTAATGGTAGAAATCACGGTAGAAGAAGCATTTTTTACAAAGGAAAATAAGGTGTCGCTGATATTCAATGTAAACTCCTCAACAAAGGCCTTTATGTCAGGGAATTGTTCGATGAGATTATTGGTTATCTTATCGAAAGCCGGTTCGATGGTATACCGGTACAAATCGGGGAGCTGACTGAATACATCCTTTAAAAAAGTAAATACTTTTGCGCCAATCATAGTTAAAAGCATCACCAAAATTCCGTAAAAAATGATAAGAATAATGATAGAGACGAAGGAACGCTTGATATGGGTTTTCTTCTCTATATAGTCTATCAATTTACGAAACAGGGAGGCAATTATCAATCCGATTACAAATGGCATAAGCAAGGGAAGCACATATTTAATGGCAATATATCCAAGTCCCAGGATGAATACAATATATACTACCCGTAAGATAAAGGCCTTTTGTTTTTCGATGCTCATAGGGTACACATACCTTTCTGTAAGTCCTAAGAATTCTTCATAACAATCTGCTCGATAACATCGGCTACATCCTCGCAATTATCGCAACATCTTTCCAGCCTATGTAAAATCTCTGACCAGGTCATTAATTCGATAGGGTCTGTAGATGATGCAAAAAGATTGCGCATCGTATCAAAATATAAATCATCACCCTCTTCTTCAAGGCGGTTGATTTCTACTATTTTAGAATGAAGTGTCTTGGAATTTTTGAAGCTTTGGAACTCTGATACAGCTTCATATACTGATTTGCAGCAGGTTGCAATCAACTCTGTGAATTTTAAGATTTCCGGTCTGATTGTCTTAATATTATACATGGAAAGATATAAAAGAACATCCTCTACCGAGTCTGTAATATCGTCAATTTCCTGAGATAAGGTTGTAATATCCTCTCTTTCAATCGGAGGCAGGAACTCCTTTAGAAGATGATTCATAACCTCATGCTTTGCCTGGTCTGCTTTATGCTCAATTTCATGCATTTCTTTTACCTTTCCGGGCAATTCAGAGGGATTAAAGTCTACCAGAATGTTGTGCAGAATTTCTGCTGATGATACGGAATACTTTGATAAATTTACAAATGCTTCGAAATAATTAAATCCATTCTTTTTTTTCATAATACTTAATTCCTTCCTATATTTATATTTAGTGAAAGAGAAATAAACCTGTTCGATTTCACGATTAATTTCGTTATTATAAGTATTGACAGGATTTTAAAATATTTTCATAAATAAATATGCCATCAGATATCCCAGCAATCCGCAGCCCGGGAAGGTGAGAACCCATGCGGCAACCATTTCCTTTACAACACTCCAATTGACATTGGAAAGCCGTTTCGATGCTCCAACACCCATAATGGCGGTGGTCTTGGTATGGGTGGTACTGACAGGGATTCCGGCAAGAGACGCAGCCAAAAGACTGACGGCAGCAGCCGTATCAGCAGAAAAGCCCTGATAGGTATCCAGCTTTACCATTCCCATGCCTACGGTTTTTATTATCCGGTAACCGCCAATGGAGGTTCCCAGAGCCATTACTACAGAACACAACACCATAAGCCAGATAGGAATTTCCAATTCGGCAACATTCCCTTTTCCGCCCGACAAAACCATTCCCAGCATAAAGATACCCATAAATTTCTGTCCGTCCTGTGCACCGTGCATAAAGGCCATCGCTGCGCCTCCGGCAACCTGTGCGTTCTTAAAAAACTTCGTGGTTTTTCGCTTGTCCATATCCTTGCAGATAAAGCCTATAAATCTTGTAACTCCAAAGCCTAAACCAAAGCCCAGAATGGTTGACATAAACAGCCCATATATAACACTGACCCATTCTTCACCATTTACACCTTTTCCACCCTGAAGAGCAAGGGCAGCACCGGTCACACCTGCGATAAGTGCGTGGGATTCACTGGTAGGTATCCCAAAGGCCCAAGCTGCGGTAGCCCATACAACGATAGCGAATAAAGCAGCGCATAACGCCACTAAAGCGTTTTTGCTTTCACCGAAGTCAACCATTTTTGAGATGGTCTCGGCAACGGATTTATTCACCATTGTCATTACCAGGACGCCGAGAAAATTAAAAATGGCGGCCATAATAATTGCGCTTCTTGGAGAAATAGACCGTGTAGATACGCAGGTTGCGATTGCATTGGGAGCATCCGTCCAACCATTGACCAATATAACTCCGAGAATCAGCACCACAGTAATGAATAAAGCAGGATTTGATAGTTGCTGAAGGAATTCAGATAAAGTAATTGTCATAATTGTGCCTCCTAAAGCATATAATGGTTATTTCTGATATAACACCATTAAAATAGTACCATTATTTCGGGATGTAGGCAATAAAAATAATTATTTGTATAATAATTAACATGGTTATTAATACAGGCAGGAAAATTAACCAGAATAAAATAAATTTGGCATTGATTTTTATAAGGAAATCCTTTATTATATACTGTACTATATTTACGCAGCAACGAATGGAAATTAATTATGTGATGTATAAATATAAAAGGATTGCCCGATGACGGAAGTCACAGCTTTTAATAGAATGGAGGAATAGTAGTGAGAAGTGATACAGTAAAAAAAGGTATACAACAGGCGCCTCATCGGTCGCTATTTAACGCTTTAGGCCTTACGAAGGAAGAGTTACATAAGCCGCTTATCGGTATTGTAAGCTCATATAATGAAATCGTTCCAGGTCATATCAATCTGGATAAGATAGCAGACGCTGTAAAGATGGGCGTTGCGATGGCCGGCGGTGTACCGATGGTATTCCCTGCTATTGCTGTCTGTGACGGAATAGCGATGGGGCATCAGGGAATGAAATATTCTCTGGTTACAAGAGATTTAATTGCCGACTCCACAGAATCGGTAGCGATGGCGCATCAATTTGACGCTCTCGTCATGATACCCAACTGTGATAAAAATGTACCCGGTCTTCTGATGGCTGCCGCAAGACTGAATATCCCGACTATATTCGTAAGCGGCGGACCGATGCTTGCAGGAAGAGTAAAAGGACAAAAGCACAGTCTGTCAGCTATCTTTGAGGCAGTTGGTTCATACAGTGCAGGGAAAATGACGGAAGAAGAAGTAGAGGAATATGAGAATAAGATATGTGCTTCCTGCGGCTCCTGTTCCGGTATGTATACGGCAAACTCCATGAACTGCCTTACTGAAGCGATAGGTATGGGACTGAAAGGGAACGGAACCATACCCGCTCCGTATTCAGAGAGAATCCGCCTGGCAAAGCATGCCGGTATGAAGATTATGGAACTGCTGGAGAAGAACATCCGGCCCCGTGATATTATGACAAAGGAAGCATTTTTAAACGCCCTGACCGTCGATATGGCTTTGGGATGCTCCACCAATACGATGCTGCATCTTCCTGCCATTGCCCATGAGACAGGCTTTGATTTGAATATTGATATAGCAAATGAAATCAGTGCAAGGACCCCGAACCTGTGCCACCTGGCACCTGCAGGACCTACCTATATGGAGGATTTGTATGAAGCGGGCGGTGTGTATGCGGTTATGAATGAGCTGAATAAGAAGGGTTTGTTATATACGAATCTGATTACGGCAACAGGCAGGACCGTGGGAGAAAATATAGAGCACTGCGTTAATCTTGACCCTGAGGTCATAAGACCGATAGACAATCCCTATAGCGAAACGGGTGGTATTGCCATATTAAAGGGCAATCTGGCTCCGGATTCAGGCGTGGTTAAGCGCTCCGCAGTGGCACCCCAGATGCTAAAGCATGAAGGACCTGCCAGAGTGTTTGACTGTGAAGAGGATGCCATTGAAGCAATTCTGGGAGGAAAGATTAATCCCGGAGATGTGGTGGTTATCCGCTATGAGGGACCCAAGGGCGGACCGGGTATGAGAGAAATGCTGAATCCAACCAGTGCCATTATGGGTATGGGACTTGGCTCCAGCGTGGCATTAATAACGGATGGACGTTTCTCCGGAGCTTCAAGGGGAGCCTGTGTAGGGCACATATCACCTGAAGCGGCAGTCGGCGGCAATATAGCCCTGGTTGAAGAAGGAGATACCATAAGTATTGACATTAACAATAATTCACTGAACTTCCTGATTTCGGATGAAGAATTAGAAACGAGAAGAGCAAAATGGCAACCACGTAAACCAAAGATTACGACAGGATATCTGGCCCGCTATGCGTCAATGGTTACCTCCGGTAACCGGGGTGCTATCCTGGAGATTCCCAAGGCATATTGATGGAGGTGTTCTTATATGGAATTAACAGGTTCAAGAATTGTAATAGAATGTTTAAAAGAGCAGGGTGTTGATACCGTATTCGGATACCCCGGCGGTGCTATCTTGAATATATATGATGAGCTGTATAAGCATAGTGATGAGATAAGGCATATTCTTACATCCCATGAGCAGGGGGCAGCCCACGCTGCGGACGGATATGCAAGAGCAACCGGCAAAGTAGGCGTATGCATGGCGACCTCAGGTCCGGGAGCGACCAATCTGGTAACCGGTATTGCAACGGCATATATGGATAGTGTGCCGATGGTTGCCATAACGGCGAATGTAGTATTAAACTATCTTGGAAAGGATTCTTTTCAGGAAATTGATATCGCCGGTATTACGATGCCGATAACCAAGCATAATTTTATTGTTAAAGATGTTACCAAGCTGGCAGATACCTTGAGAAGAGCGTTTCGCATTGCGAAGACCGGACGGCCCGGTCCGGTTCTGGTGGATATTACCAAGGACGTTACGGCCAATACGGCTGAATATGAGAAGGCGGATATCCTGCCTGTGGAGCGCAGCACCGATAAGATAACCGAGGAAGATTTGCAAAAGGCTGTTAAAATGATTAAAAAATCCAAGAAGCCTTTTGTGTTTATAGGCGGAGGAGCCGTAATATCCGATGCGTATGACGAGGTAAAGGAATTTGTGGATAAGGTGGATGCACCGGTAGCAGATACCCTGATGGGAAAGGGCGCTTTTGACGGAAATGACCTAAGATATACCGGCATGGTAGGTATGCATGGAAGTAAGCCGTCTAATCTGGGTATTACACAGTGTGACCTGCTGATAACCATCGGTGCCCGGTTCTCTGACCGGGTTACAGGGAATGCGGACAAATTTGCCCGTAAGGCAAAGATTCTCCAAATTGATGTCGACCCCGCAGAGATTAATAAGAATGTCCGGACGCATCAGAGCGTCATCGGAGATATTAAAGAGGTACTGATAAGACTGAACAGAATGCTTGAACAGCAGGAGCATAAGGAGTGGCTTAATACGGTTATTGAGCTGAAGAACAGATTCCCGCAGAACTACAGGAAGGATATTCTGACAGGTCCTTATATTATAGAGAAGCTGTATGAGCTTACAGAGGGAAAGGCCGTTATCGTTACCGAGGTAGGCCAGCACCAGATGTGGGCATCCCAGTATTATAACTATACCGCTCCCAGAACCTTCATCACCTCCGGAGGATTGGGAACGATGGGCTATGGTCTGGGAGCTGCCATCGGCGCAAAGGTGGGTATGCCGGATGCGACGGTAATTAATATTGCCGGTGATGGATGCTTTCGGATGAATATGAATGAAATTGCAACGGCAACCCGTTATAATATCCCGGTTATTGAAATAATATTAAATAATCAGGTGTTGGGAATGGTGCGGCAATGGCAGACATTATTCTATGGAAAAAGATATTCTCATACGAACATTGCGGATAAGGTCGACTTCGTAAAGCTTGCCGAAGCAATGGGGGCAAAGGCTTACCGGATTACCGAGATGAGTGAGGTTGAGGGTGTGTTAAAGGAAGCTCTTGCTTTAAACAGCCCGGTGTTGATTGATTGCAGGATTGACTGTGATGAGAAGGTATGGCCGATGGTAGCCCCAGGAGCACCGATTGAAGAAGTATTTTCAGAAGAAGATTTGCAAGATAACTGATTGACAAAAAAATAACATAGCCTTATAATATAAGAAACGCTTTAATTAACTAAAGTTATAATATGATAAATTGCAGCAGTTAATAATTTTCAATTATAGGGAGGATAAATCCTCCGTTGCTAGTATCGTAGTAAATAATAATAATTGAGGAGGGTTAGAAATGGGAAGAATTTATAATTTTTCGGCTGGACCGGCGATGCTTCCGGTAGAGGTACTAAAGGAAGCTGCAGAGGAGATGCTTGATTACAATGGTTGTGGAATGTCAGTTATGGAGATGAGCCATCGGTCCAAGGTATATGAAGGCATCATTCAGGAAGCAGAAAAGGACCTGAGAGAACTGATGAATATTCCTGACAACTATAAGGTACTGTTCTTGCAGGGAGGAGCCTCCCAACAGTTTGCTGCTATTCCGATGAACCTTATGAAGAATAAGGTGGCGGACTATATTATTACCGGACAGTGGGCGAAGAAAGCATATCAGGAAGCCTCTATATACGGAAAGGCAAATGCAATTGCTTCCTCTGCAGATAAAACATTTTCCTATATACCGGATTGTTCAGACCTGCCTATATCAGAAGATGCTGACTATGTGTACATATGTGAGAACAATACAATCTATGGAACCAAATTTAAAACGCTTCCGAACACGAAGGGGAAGACCCTCGTGGCAGATGTATCCTCCTGCTTATTATCCGAGCCGGTTGATGTAACAAAATACGGCGTTATATACGGCGGAGTGCAGAAGAATGTAGGACCTGCCGGTGTGGTTATTGTTATTATCCGTGAGGACTTGATAACAGAAGATACCTTACCGGGAACACCGACCATGTTAAAATACAAAATCCATGCCGATAATGCTTCCTTATATAATACACCTCCTGCATATGGTATTTATATCTGCGGAAAGGTATTCAAATGGATTAAAAATTTGGGCGGCTTAGAAGCCATGAAGAAAAGGAATGAAGAGAAAGCGAAGATTCTTTACGATTTCCTGGACCAGAGTGAGATGTTTAAAGGAACCGTGGTAAAGGAAGACCGTTCCTTAATGAATGTACCTTTTGTTACCGGCAGTGACGAGCTGGATGCCAAGTTTGTAAAAGAAGCAAAGGCTGCGGGACTGGAGAACCTTAAAGGACACAGGTCCGTGGGAGGTATGAGAGCAAGTATATATAACGCAATGCCGATAGAAGGTGTAAAAGCTCTTGTTGAATTCATGAAGAAGTTTGAAGCGGAAAACAAATAGTATATTTGTGTGGGAAGGAGATTGCCAAGATGAAATATAACTGTCTTAATCCGATTGCACCGATAGGATTGAATATTTTTTCGGATGATTATAATAAGACCGACGATGTAAATGAAGCGGATATGATTTTGGTCAGAAGTGCAGCGATGCATGATATGGAATTTTCAGATAATTTAAAGGCTATCGCCAGGGCAGGAGCCGGTGTTAACAACATCCCTCTTGACAAATGTGCCGAGCAGGGAATTGTCGTATTTAATACACCGGGAGCGAATGCCAACGGAGTGAAAGAATTGGTAGTGGCAGGCCTGATGCTGGCATCCCGTGATATTATAGGCGGAATCAACTGGGTTCAAACCATCAAGGGTGAAGCAGGGGTTGCGAAGCTGGTTGAAAAAGGCAAAGGAAAGTTTGCCGGAAAAGAAATTAAAGGGAAGAAGCTGGGTGTTATCGGTCTTGGAGCGATTGGAGTGCTGGTGGCAAATGCCGCTGCCCGTATGGGAATGACCGTATATGGCTACGACCCGTTTATTTCAGTCGATAATGCATGGAGCCTATCCAGAGCGGTTGTCCATGTAAAGAGCAGAGAAGAGATTTATAAGGATTGTGACTATATTACCGTACATACGCCTCTTATTGAGGATGAGAATCCGGATAATAATACAAAACAGATGATAGATAAAGCTTCAATCGAGAAGATGAAGGACGGCGTTATTATCCTGAACTTCGCAAGAGACCTTCTTGTAAATGACGACGATATGGAAGAGGCATTAAAATCCGGAAAAGTAGCAAAATATGTTACTGATTTTCCGAATGATAAGACGGCGAATATGGAAGGGGTTATTGCAATTCCCCATCTTGGAGCATCCACCGAGGAATCAGAGGATAACTGTGCAATGATGGCGGTGAAGCAGCTTATGGATTATATGGAGAACGGAAATATCAAGAATTCCGTGAACTTCCCTAATTGTGACGCCGGAATATGTGCAACACAGGGACGTATCGCGATACTCCATAGGAATATACCTAAAATGCTGACGCAGTTCACAGGCGGCTTTGCAGCACTGGATGTAAATATTGCAAACATGGTTAATAAAAGCAGAGGCGAATATGCCTATACCGTAATCGATGTCGATACATCTGTAAATGACGAGGTAGTGTCAACACTTAACACAATCGAAGGTGTATTGAAAGTCAGAGTAGTTAAATAGAACCTTTTCGGGGGATTAGGGAGAAAAGAGAGCGCTTTTCAGGTAATGGTGATTCCTGATAAAGCGCTCTCTTTAGGGGTGCAAAGCCTGCCGGTTTTTTACTAGATTAAGGAATGCAGAACAAGGAGAACGATGGAATGTTAACAAATATACAAAAGAATGATGTGTTTAATATTTCTGATGAGAAGTATGCTGAATATACAAAGGAGCAATCAAATGCAGAGATGCTTCCGCTGCGTAAAAAGGAACGTACAATGGGATTTACAAACTATTTCACGCTTTGGATGGGCGGAATTCATAATATTGCGACATACGCGACCGTTTCAGGCTTCTTGTTATTGGGGGCACCGATGATACATGTTATTCTGGCAATATTCCTGAGTTTTATTGTGTCGGCATTAATGAATACACTCAATGGACATGCCGGAGCGAAGTATGGGATTCCGGCGAGTATGCATCTTAAAGCAGTCTATGGAGAGACCGGTGCAAAATTACCGGGAATTTTAAGAGGGATTATTTCAGGCCTGGCTTGGTTCAGCCTGCAAATCTTCACGGGCTCCCGTGCCTTATACATATTAATCTCAGTGATTTGGCCGGCATTTGAAACCTTGGGCGGTGGCTTTAATTTTCTGGGGTTAAGTTTACCGGGTCTGATTAGCTTTGCTGTATACTGGATATTTACTTTACTGATTGGATTAGGGGGAAATAAAGTAATTAATAAATTTAATGTAATCCTAAATCCGTTGATTTATATCTTTTTTATTGCTGCGGCGGTTTGGGGATTGCGTGTGGCAGGTGGCTTTGGAAATATTCTGGCATATGCTCCTCCGGCAGAAATAGCTTACAGCTATCCTATGTTTCTTGTGTATTTGATGATTTTTAACTCGTTTCTTGGATTTTGGTCATCGCCTGCAGTCAATGTTGCTGACTATACCAGAAACGCAAAAACGAATAAGGAACAGTCCCGTGGAATGACGGCCGGATTTGGTATAGGCTATCTTGTATTTGGATTTACGAGTGTAATAATCCTTGTAGGTGGTTCGCTTCATTTTGGAATCACAGACTGGGCTGATTTTAGACAATTTGGAATTCTTTCGATTATGAGGCAATGGGATAATGAGTTTGCTATTATTGGGGGTGTTGTCGTACTTCTTATGGCAACGGTTTCCGCCAATGTTTCCGGCAATGGTATTTCCGCAACCTACCAGCTTATTTCATTTTTCCCGAAGCATTTTACTTATAAGTTGGGAATGATTGCATCGGCTGTTATAGCTTTTCTGATTCTTCCGTGGAAAACAATGCAAGGCAGCGGCGGGGTTATGGCATTTATGAATATGATTGGAGTTATGCTAGGTCCGGTTGTGGGTGTTATGCTGGCACATTATTTCTTTGCCGAGAAGCAGGAATTAGACCTTGATAGTCTCTATCTTGATAAAGTTGATGCTGTAAAATACAAAAAATATTCCGGCATAAATAAAAATGCTTATACAGCAACAATTATGGGGATTATAGGGTCCATGCTGGGATATCTTCCGGGCTTTGAGGTGATTAATCAATTAAGTGTTTTTGTCGGTTCCGGTATTGGATTTATTATATTTTTAGTTCTAAACAAAATTAAAAAGTAATAAAAAATTACTAAAATATATCTGGAATGACTTGCAAATACCGCTTAATTAAATTAGTATAGTAACTGTTGTTATGAAAATTAAGGAGATAAATAACGATGGCAAATGTGAATCCCTTCCGGTGTATAAGACCCGCAAAAGCTCTTGCATCAAGAATTGCCGCCCTGCCCTATGATGTATATAACCGGGCGGAAGCAAAGCAGGAGATTATCCGCGAACCGCTGTCATTTCTAAGGATTGACCGTGCGGAAACTAATTTTAGTGATGATGTTGATACATATGATACCGTGGTATATGAAAAGGCCAGAGAGCTTCTGGATGACATGATGAAAGACGGAAGCTTTTTAACCGATGACGAAGAATGCTACTATGTGTATGAGCTGGTTATGGAGGGACGTTCTCAGACAGGACTGGTAGCCTGTGCTTCTATTGATGATTATCTGAATAATATTATAAAAAAGCATGAGAATACCAGAGAGGATAAGGAGATAGACAGGATAAGACATGTAGATACCTGCAATGCACAGACTGGTCCAATCTTTCTTGCATATCGTTCACAAGAGACGATTAATGCTGTAATTGCCGACATTAAGGCAAAGGAGCCGCTCTATTATTTTACCTCGGAGGATAATATCGGCCACCATGTATGGAGAGTATCGGACAGAGAGAAGATTGACTTGATTCGGAAGGCTTTTGCCGGTATTCAGGATATATATATTGCGGACGGTCATCATAGGGCCGCTTCCGCTGTTAAGGTAGGACTAAAAAGACGAAAAGAAAATCCCGGTTACACGGGGAAGGAAGAATTTAATACCTTTCTATCCGTGTTATTTCCCCATGACCAACTAAAAATTCTTCCTTATAACAGAACGGTAAAGGATTTGAATGGGTATTCGGGTGATGATTTTATATCGAGATTAAAGGGCGGCTTTGTTGTTAACAGGATAGAAAAAGGGCCGTATGCTCCGAAGGAAAAAGGAGAATTCGGCATGTTTCTGGATGGAAGCTGGTATAGCCTGAAAGCAGGTGAAGCAATCATAGCTGAAGTAGGAACAGAGCCTGTGAGGTCATTAGACGTATCCATTCTTCAGGATTATTTGTTAAATCCCCTTCTGGGTATAGAGGACCCCAGAACGGACAGCAGAATTGATTTTATAGGCGGTATTCGTGGATTAAAGGAGCTGGAGAAAAGGGTCTCTACGGATATGAGAATTGCTTTCTCCATGGTTCCGACGTCAATTGATGAGCTGTTTGCGGTATCGGATGCAGGAAAGCTGATGCCGCCAAAATCTACATGGTTTGAGCCAAAGCTGCGCAGCGGATTGCTTATCCATCCGCTGGCTTAAGGATATAAAAAAACAGGAGGTAATTATGAAGAACTTAAGAGGAACAAAAACACTGGAAAATTTAATGAAGTCATTTGCAGGGGAGTCTCAGGCAAGAATGAGATATACCTATTTTGCTTCCGTTGCAGGAAAAGAAGGGTACAAACAGATTCAGAATATTTTTATGGAGACTGCAGAAAATGAAAAAGAACATGCAAAGGTATTTATGAAGCTGGCACTGGCTCATCTTGATGGGGAGAATCCGGCGCCGGTGGATATAAATGCCACCTATCCATTTGCATTCGGTGACACTGTAGCAAATTTAAAGTCAGCTGCCGCAGGGGAAAATGAAGAGGCGGATGTAGATTATCCTGCCTTTGCCAAGACTGCCAGGGAAGAAGGTTTTGATGATATTGCAGAGCGTTTTCTGCTTATAGCAGGAGTAGAAAAGCATCATGAGGAAAGATACCGTAAGCTTTTGGAGAATATAGAGAACGGTACGGTATTTAAGAAGGATGGCAAGGTTTTCTGGAAATGCTTAAATTGCGGTCATGTGCATGAAGGAGATTCAGCACCGGATATTTGTCCTGCCTGTGTACATCCGCAGGCATACTTCCAGCTTCTGGATGACTGCTTCTAATCGAATAGAGGGAGTGCGCATCCCGGCACGAAGTGCCGATACCATGGCCGCTTGCGGCCATGGTATATTTTCTCTTTCCTACACAGACAAGTTATGATACACTTACATGTATAAGCGGATTCGGTTAAACCGCTTAATTATCACTTTATTATATGGAAACAGCAAAAGGGAGATAAATTATGGGTAATTTATTTAATATGGATAATCCGCTTTTTTCAATGTTAAGCAAGATATTTGATATGTTGTTTGTAAGTATTGTTTTTATATTCCTATGCATACCTGTTGTCACAATCGGCCCTGCCAGTACGGCTTTATATTATTCGGTTGTTAAGGTTGTTCGCAGAGAGAGGGGCTATATTTTCAGGGAGTTCTTCCGGTCTTTCAGACTGAACTTTAAGCGGGCTGCAATTATGGGTGTTATATTGACAATCGTATTTGTTATTTTAGGATTTGACTTACTATATGCCTGGGGTATGACCGGAACGGAAGGCAGCAAAGGTTCTCTGTTAATGGGTGTGTTTGTTGGCATCACTTTTTTGGCGGTTTCTTTTACAATCTATGTGTTCCCTATTCTTTCAAGATTTGATATGAGCATGAAGCAGTTATTTAAAGCAGCGGCATTTATGTCGATGAGGCATATATTGTTTACGATTGTGATGATTATCGTTCATGGCGTAGCCCTGGTTGCGATATATTTCTTTTTCCCTTTTGTATTTTTAGCACCGGCAGCCATTGTATTGGTTAATTCTCTTCTGATGGAGAGGATATTTAGGAGGTATATGCCGGAATCGGACGGACCCGGTGAGGAGACAGGCAAGGACGAGTGGTATTTAGAATAGCATCATTACACAGATAGAAAGTGGGAGGAAAATATATGTCAGAAAGATTAATGGATATTTTCGGTATAGACGTATTTAGTGATGCTGTGATGATAGAAAAATTGCCGAAGAAAATTTATTTGGCTTTAAAAAAGACGATAGAAAACGGGGAAGACCTTGACCCCGCAGTGGCAGAAGTAGTTGCCAATGCCATGAAGGATTGGGCGATTGAGCGGGGGGCAACCCATTATACCCACTGGTTTCAGCCTATGACCGGGGTTACCGCAGAGAAGCATGATTCCTTTATAAGCCCCACATCCGACGGAAGGATAATCATGGAATTCTCAGGGAAGGAATTGATTAAGGGAGAACCGGATGCCTCATCCTTTCCATCCGGAGGACTTCGTGCCACCTTTGAGGCAAGAGGATATACGGCGTGGGATTGTACATCGCCGGCGTTCTTAAGGGAGGATGCCCTGGGTGTAACCTTATGTATTCCCACCGCATTCTGCTCCTATACGGGAGAAGCCCTGGATATGAAGACACCTCTTCTCCGATCCATGGAAGCTTTAAATAATCAGGCTGTCCGTATATTAAAATTATTCGGCCATACAGATGTGACCCATGTAAGCCCGTCAGTGGGACCGGAGCAGGAATATTTTCTTGTAGACAAGGCAAAGTATCTGAAACGGGATGATTTGATCTATTCCGGCAGAACGCTTTTTGGGGCGATGCCTCCCAAGGGTCAGGAGATGGAGGACCATTATTTTGGCTGCATTAAAGAACGGATAGCTTCCTTTATGAAGGAATTGAATATAGAATTGTGGAAAATGGGCGTGACGGCAAAGACGCAGCACAATGAAACAGCCCCTGCCCAGCACGAATTGGCACCGATTTATTCTACGGCCAATATCGCCACCGACCATAACCAGCTGGTAATGGAATGCATGAAGAGGGTGGCGAATCGTCACAATCTGGCATGCCTGCTTCATGAGAAGCCATTTGCAGGAGTGAACGGTTCCGGAAAGCATAACAACTGGTCGATGGTTACAGATACCGGTATTAATCTTTTGAAGCAGAGCAAAACACATCCCAATAACACACAGTTCATGTTGTTCTTGGCGGCGGTTATAAAAGCGGTGGATATCAATGGAGACATCCTGAGGGCTTCTGCTGTTAACCCCGGCAATGACCACAGGCTTGGAGAGGATGAAGCACCTCCTGCAATTATATCGATATTTGTAGGCTCGCAGCTGGAGGATATACTGGCTCAGGTGGTTAAGAACGGAGAAGCAATAAGCAATCTGGAACGGGTCAGAATCAACGTGGGCGTTCATACAATTCCGGAGCTGTATAAGGACGGTGCAGACCGAAACCGTACCTCACCCTTTGCATTTACAGGAGATAAATTTGAATTCAGAATGGTCGGCTCATCGATGTCGGTTGGAATGGCCAATACCGTAATTAATACCATTGTGGCGGATGTCCTTTGTGATATGGCCGATGAGCTGGAGCAGACAGAGGATTTTGAGACGGCTGTTAATGAGCTGATTAGAAGAACCATAAGCGACCACATAAGAATTATATATAATGGCAACGGGTATTCCAGGGAGTGGGTGGAGGAAGCTGAAAAAAGAGGACTTCCGAATCTTAAATCCATGGTGGAAGCCATCCCGGCACTGGTAACCGATAAGTCAATCAGCTTATTTGGAAAGCACAAGGTCTTCTCAAAATCAGAGCTGGTTTCCCGCAGGGATGTCCTGTATGATTCTTATGCAAAGGCAATTAATATAGAGGCGAAGACTATGATTATGATGGCAAGCTCACAGTATATTCCGGCTGTAATAAAATATACACGGATTTTGGCTGATTCCATCAATTCTGTAAAAGCAGCAATGCCGGGAGCAGATATATCCGTACAGGAGGAATTGCTTATGGAGTCCACGGGGCTTTTATCCGAGGCTCAGGCGGCACTGAAATCGCTTCGTAATCTGGTACAGGAAGCCGGTACAAAGGGGATTCTAAGTGAAAGGGCGGAATTTTGCTATAATAAAGTCAGACCTGTTATGACAGAGCTTCGCAGACCGATTGATGCGCTGGAGTGTATCGTGGATAAGGAATTATGGCCTGTTCCCTCCTACGGCGAGCTGCTGTATGAACTATAATTTTAGAGTATAAAAATATTATTTAAAAGGATAGCTATGTTTCTTATAGCTATCCTTTTATAAAAAAATCTTGACAAAAGCGATACTATGCTTTATATTTTGATTATCAAACTATTTGTAATACAAAATAATTTTAACTATTTTATGACGACGATTACTTAGGAGTGAATTCAGTGAGAGAGAAGTTTTTAGAAATCAACCGAATGCTTGTAGAAATTTATGATGACGTAACCCGTATCGAAGAATATTCCATAAAGAAGGGAGAATTTAAGGACCTTTCAATAACGGAGATTCATACGATAGAGGCAGTAGGTCTGTATGGTTCAAGGACGATGTCCGAGATAGCTGCGAAGTTGGAAATTACAATGGGTACCTTGACAACAGCAGTTGATAAGCTGATAAAAAAAGGGTATGCAGAACGTTCCAGAAGTAATATTGACCGAAGAATAGTTAACGTTAATCTTACGAATAGGGGTAAGCTGGCTTATCGTATTCATGAGAAATTCCATCTGGATATGGTTAAGGAAATCATGGTTGATTTTAGTCCTGAAGAGGAAGAAGTATTGCTTGTAGCACTCCATAAATTAAATAAGCATCTGAAAGAAATATATATGCCTTCGAATAATGAAAAGCAGCACGAATAGGAGGACATCATGATGAGTCATGCAGGGATAACAGGAACAGGAAGTTTTTTACCGGAGAACATCATAACGAATGATGATTTGAGCGGTATGCTTGATACAAGTGATGAATGGATTCGTACCAGGACCGGAATCAGCGAACGCAGAATTTCCACCGGCATGAGTACATCGGATATGGCTTGTGAGGCAGGAGCATTCGCCCTGAAAAAGGCAGGCCTTAAGCCGGAGGAGATAGACTTAATTATATGTGCAACCATAACCCCTGATTATTTTATGCCTTCCTGTGCATGTATTGTACAGGACAGACTGGGGGCGGTTAACGCAGCAGCCTTTGACCTGACCGCCGCATGCACGGGGATGATATACGGCATCGTTACCGCAGACCAATTTATAAAAGGCGGTATGTATCAGAATATCCTTGTAATCGGTGCGGAGACCTTATCGAAGGTTCTGGACTGGGAGGACCGCTCAACCTGCGTGCTGTTCGGAGACGGAGCGGGAGCAGTCGTGCTTTCAAAGACAGAAAAGGGCGGAAGAATACTGGCATCCAATTTGGAGGCTGATGGCAGCAAGTACAATCTTTTAACCTGCCCGGCCATTCCCTTGTCAAATCCCTATGTGGATTCAGATGCTGACAGGCAGCCCAAGATAGAAATGTTTAGGCAGCCCAAGCTAAAAATGTTTAGGCAGCCCAAACTAAAAATGTTTGGGCAGGAGGTTTTTAAGTTTGCTGTCCGTACCATTACGGATAACATAAATAAAGTACTAAAAAAGGCAGGGCTTGAGAAAGAGGATATCACCTATATCATTCCCCATCAGGCAAACCAAAGAATTATCGAGCAGGCTTCAAAGCTCAGCAAAATACCCATCGACAGGTTTTTTATGAATCTGGACCGATATGGTAACACATCTGCAGCCAGTATAGGAATTGCACTGGATGAGCTGGCGGCAAGCGGCAGGCTTAAAAAAGGTGACAGGTTGATACTGGTTGGATTTGGCGGAGGTATGACCGGAGGCTGTGTACTGCTTGAATGGAATTAAGGAAATAATAAAAATAATAAAGCATATGAAGGAGGATTTATAGCATGGATTTCACAAAAATTAAAGAGGTTGTAGCTGAGCAATTAGGAATAGAGGTAGCAGAATTAAAGCCTGAGACATCCTTAATGGATGATTTGAATGCAGATTCCCTGGATTTATTCCAAATCATTATGAGCCTTGAGGAAGAATTCAATATTGAGATTCCCACAGAGGATGCAGAAACGATTAATACCATCAGCGATATAGAGACGTATCTTGAAAAAAGAAAAGAAGAGAATAAGTAAAGGTAACGGTAGGTAATTTTTTGCAGACAGGAGTCTTTGTAATGAAATCACGAGTATGTGAGATGTTAGGAATAGAATATCCCATCTTCCAGGGAGCAATGGCATGGATTTCGAATGCTTCTCTGGCAGCAGCCGTTTCGGACGCAGGCGGGCTGGGTATTATCGCAGGAGGAACAGCACCGGTAGATTTTATACGGAGGGAGGTCCGCAAGGCAAAGGAAATAACCTCAAAGCCTATTGGAGTTAATATCATGCTCCTAAGCCCCCATGCAGATGAAATGGCTAAGATGGTCTGTGAGGAAGGAATAAAGGTTGTTACCACAGGAGCGGGTACTCCGGGAAAATATATGGATAGGTGGAAGGCTCATAATATTAAGGTAATCCCTGTGGTACCCTCTGTAGCGATTGCAAAGCGCATGGTTAGAAGCGGTGCGGATGCGGTGGTGGCGGAAGGGACGGAAGCAGGGGGACATGTGGGAGAATTAACAACGATGGTACTGGTTCCGCAGATTGCGGATGCCGTGGATGTTCCTGTAATCGCTGCCGGAGGCATCGGAGACGGCAGAGGCGTTGCGGCAGCCTTTATGCTGGGAGCAGAAGCCGTTCAGGTAGGGACCCGTTTTCTTACTGCGTATGAGTGTACCGTACATGATAATTACAAGCAGAAGGTACTGAATGCCAAGGATATCGATACGGTTGTAACCGGTAGACGTACAGGGCATCCGGTCCGGGTATTAAAGAATAAGCTAAGCAGAAGCTTCATAGAGCTGGATAATACGGGAGCATCACCGGAGGAATATGAGCGTCTTGGAGCAGGAGCACTGGCAAGGGCGGTTATAGAAGGGGATATGGATTCCGGTAGTATCATGGCAGGTCAGATAGCAGCCATCGTAAACAAGGAACAAAGCTGTAAGGATATAATC
>JAEZXP010000210.1 GCA_023419655.1 Bacillota bacterium
ATACGGCTGTAATTGAAAAGCTGGTACATAGAATGAATAATCAATCTACGGATATCGGAGAGATTACAATTATGATATCCAATATTGCAAAACAGACGAATCTTCTTGCATTAAATGCCAGCATTGAAGCTTCAAGAGCTGGAGAGAACGGCATGGGCTTTGCAGTCGTTGCAGAGGAGATTCGTAAGCTTGCTAATGAAACCTCACTTGCAGTGGAAGATATTCGTCATAAGATAGAGCAGATGCAGGGGCAGTCCGTGGAAGCCGTTAATTTCATATCGAAGAACCGTGAGGGCGTTGACAGAATTAATGAGACAGTTAATAAGACGGAAGGAATCATAGGAATGATTTCAGACGGACTGCAGGCTCTTATTGAAGATATAAAGGTTATAATCGGGCATAATCAGGCAATCAACCAGAAGAAGGATGAAATACTTGTCATGCTGGGAAATGTATCCGACGCAGCTCAGGATAATTCAGCGGCAATTGAGGAGATATCAGCAACAGCTCAGGAGCAGTCGGTAACCATCCTTGAGATTAACCAGAGTATTTCTCAGCTTAATAGCATGGTTGGAGAACTGAATGAATTAATTAATGAGTTTAAGGTGCAATAGGAACAGCTTATAAAATAAGAAGTCAGCAGATAAAAAAAGGAATGGCTCCGTATACAGATGGTTGTATATGGAGCCATATTTTTTTGAATTCATCATGTAACAAGTTGGCCTGAAATTATAAATTTTGTAGTTGCATTGCCTGCGTCGTTGTGGTAGTATGGTAAAGTGCTAACACAGTAAAACATTTTGGGAGGAGCTTTATGAAAAAGAAATTATTCAGTTTATTATTAATAGCTTTATTTGTTTTTGGTCTTACCGCATGCGGAACCAAGGATGAGGCTGATAAAACCTCGAAACAGGGAGTGGAAGATAATTCGAAAGATGAAGACGTATTAGAGGATAAAGATACATCACTGGAGTATATTGAGAATAACGGAAAGCTAATCCTTGGCCTTGACGATTCCTTTCCTCCAATGGGATTTCGTGATGATGCCAACAATATCGTAGGCTTTGACATTGATTTGGCACAGGCCGTATGTGAAAAGCTTGGTGTTGAGCTTGTCATTCAGCCGATTAAATGGATTGCAAAGGAGCAGGAGCTGCAGACCATGAATATTGACTGCATCTGGAACGGTTTTTCCGTTACACCGGAGAGAGAAGAGAATCTGACAATGTCTATTCCTTATATGGAGAACAGTATTGCGATGGTCGTTGTGAATGGCAGTGATATCAAGAATAAAGCCGATATGGCAGGAAAGAGATTGGCTGTACAGGGAGGCTCTTCCGCGGAGGAAGCTCTAAATGCCGATGAGAATAAAGATTTCAGAGAATCGCTTGGTGAGGTGAACGGCAGCTTTAAGGATTATGTAACCGCGCTTGTAGACCTTGAGACAGGCAATTCGGATGCTGTTTTGATGGATTCCGTTGTTGCAAATTACATGATTAACGAGGCAGGTAAAGACTTTATTATTCTTGATGACAGCCTTGTAGCAGAAGAATACGCCGTCGGATTTCGTAAGGGAGAGCAGGCCCTGGCTGATGCTGTAAATAATGCCTTACGGGATTTAAAAGCGGACGGGACAGTGGGAGAGATTGCAGAGAAGTGGTTTGGCTCCGATATTACGATTATTAAATAGTTGTAAGATAGATGCCATGGTAAAGTGATAATTAGTAAAATACAGGATATCAGCAGAACAGTTTGAGGCGTGAAACATGCAGCTGTTCTGTTGCTACGGAAAGGCTTGATTTCGATGAAGGTCGATAATGTTCCAATAGATTTACTGCTAAAAAATATGTTTTCTGCCACGGGAACGGTATTTCAGATATTCTTTCTTACCATAATTATATCCATTCCTTTCGGCTTTTTAGTGGCACTGGGCAGAAGAAGCCGGTTTAAAATCATAAGTGTTCCCATCAGGATATATCAGTTGATTTTCCGCGGAACACCGCTTATGCTGCAGCTTTTTTTCTTTATGTACGGACCCTATTACATATTTAATTTCTCTTTTGGAAGATTTAATGCCTGTATAATTGCTTTCGTTGTAAATTACGCAGCGTATTTTGGCGAGATATTCAGAGGCGGGATTGCAGCCATACCCAAGGGACAATATGAAGCCGCAAAGGTACTTGGATATAGCAAGCTGCAGACATTTATGCGGATAATTCTGCCGCAGGTCGTGAAGCATGTAATACCTGCCACAGGAAATGAGTTCATGACCCTGGTAAAGGATACCTCTCTTGCACAGGTTATTTCGGTCGGCGAGATTTATAATGTGGCAACCAATGCAGGAACAAGATATTTTTCTACGGTTCCGCTGATAGTAGCCGGTATATTCTATTTGGTAATGAACACGATTGTTGAGCTTACATTCAAGCTAATCGAAAAGAAGCTGGATTACTATAGAACATAGCGTATTGACACCGGACGGGGAGGATAATTCCTCCGTTGTAGGTTATAAAGAGTTGCGATATGTTGATGGAGGAATGGGATGCTTTTAAAGGCTGATAATATTAAGAAGAAATTTGATAAAGAGGATGTTCTTAAGGATATATCCATGGAGGTAAGTGAAGGAGAGGTTGTGGCAATAATCGGACCTTCCGGTTCGGGCAAATCCACCCTGCTTCGCTGCCTGACACAGCTTGAGAAGGTGGATGGCGGGAGAATTGAGATAGGCGGCAAGCTTATGGTAGATACCGTCAATGAAAAAGCGGTGTATGCCGATAGCAAAACACTTCATGAGATACTTCTGGATGTCGGACTGGTATTTCAGAGCTTCAATCTGTTTCCCCATTACTGTGTATTGAAGAATATTACGGATGCACAGATACAGGTGCTGAAAAGAAATAAAGATGAAGCTGCCAGAATTGCCATGGAGGTTCTGGAGAAGATGAATCTTTCGGACAGAAAGGATGCGTATCCCTGCGAGCTTTCCGGAGGACAGCAGCAGCGTATCGCTATTGCAAGGGCTTTGGCATTAAACCCAAAGATTCTTTTCTTTGATGAACCTACTTCTGCCCTGGACCCGGAGCTGACAGGAGAAATTTTAAAGGTTATCAGAAATCTTGCCATGGATAATATGACGATGGTTATTGTAACCCATGAGATGGAATTCGCCAGAGAAGTGGCCGACCGAGTCATATTTATGGATAATGGAATAATTATTGAACAGGGCACACCTGAAGAAATATTCGGAAATTCAGTGAATCAAAGAACAATGGATTTCCTGCAGAAGTATTAAAAAAATAATACTTGCAAATATTACCTAAGTTTGATACAATAGTATATGTGCAAAATGATAAGACTAATTAAGGAGTGGACGCAAGTCCACTCTTATGTTTTGTGAATGGGCGTTTTTGTTTTTTGGCAGGAAAGGCACGGTGTTTAGAATGGCGAAGCACGATATATATGAGAGTAAGACGGAGAAATTGTTGTTGCCTGTTTTAGAGGCGAATAATTTTGAATTGTATGATGTGGAATATGTCAAGGAAGGCAGTAACTGGTATCTGCGGGCTTATATAGACAAAGAAGGCGGCATCACGGTAGATGATTGTGAGCTGGTGAGCAGAGCATTGAGTGATTTACTGGATAAAAACGATTTTATTCCGGATGCTTATATTCTTGAGGTGAGTTCACCGGGTCTTGGCAGACAGTTAAAGAAGGATAAGCATTTTGACAAGAGTATTGGTGAAGAGGTAGAGATAAAGCTCTATAAGTCTATTAATAAGCAAAAAGAATGGGTCGGTATATTGGTTGGATATAATGAGGATACAATAACGATTCAGTTAGAGGATGAGACACAGATAGATATACCGAGAAAAGATATTGCAATCGTCAGATTGACTTTCGATTTTTAGATATAAGGTTATAACTTAGAAGGGAGGATAATTCTCCCATGGAAGTTAGCATGAGGTTTTCGATAAAGAAGGGAGGAAATCCTCCCAATATGTTCATTAAAGGTTCTAAATTGTGAAGGGAGGATAATTCTCCCATGGAAGATAGCATGAAGTTTTCGATAAAGAAGGGAGAATATTAAAAAAATGGATGCGAACAGGGAACTGATTGATGCGTTGAACCAGATTGAGAAGGAGAAGGATATTAGTAAAGATATTTTGTTGGAGGCCCTTGAGAACTCATTGGTTGCTGCATGCAAAAATAATTTTGGCAGGGCAGATAATATTAAGGTGAATATTAACCGTGAAACAGGAGCAGTAAATGTCTATGCCATGAAGGAAGTAGTAGAGGAAGTGACAGACCCTGTTACGCAGATAAGCCTGGCACAGGCCAAGATGAAGGATATCGATATGGAACTGGGGGATATCTTAAGTGTTGAGGTGACACCGAAGAATTTTGGACGAATTGCCGCACAGAAGGCAAAGCAGGTCGTTGTACAAAAAATCCGTGAAGAAGAAAGAAAAGTTCTCTTTCAGCAATACAGCAGTAAGGAAAGAGATATTGTGACCGGTATTGTACAGCGGTTTGTAGGAAATAATTTGAGTATAAACCTCGGCAAGGTGGATGCCATGCTTAATGAAAATGAGCAGGTAAGAGGTGAGATATTCCGGCCGACAGACCGTATTAAGTTATATGTGCTGGAGGTTAAGGATACACCGAAAGGACCCCGTATTCTGGTATCCAGAACCCATCCGGAATTGGTTAAGCGGTTATTTGAAGCTGAGGTTACCGAGATTCAGGATGGCACGGTTGAGATTATGAGCATAGCCAGAGAAGCGGGCTCAAGAACAAAGATGGCAGTATGGAGCAATGACCCCAATGTGGATGCAGTAGGGGCTTGTGTTGGAGTAAATGGCATAAGGGTCAATACGATTGTCTATGAGTTAAGGGATGAAAAAATAGATATTATCAATTGGAGTGATGACCCTGCCAAGCTTATTGAAAATGCTTTAAGCCCTGCAAAGGTTGTATCTGTTATGGTCGATGAGGAAGAAAAAAGTGCAAGAGTTATTGTTCCGGATTATCAGCTGTCCCTTGCCATTGGTAAGGAAGGTCAAAATGCCAGATTGGCAGCCAAGCTGACCGGCTATAAGATAGATATTAAGAGTGAATCTCAGAGCATGGGATATTAAGGAAGTGATAGATAGATGGCAAAGAAAATACCATTAAGAGTATGTACCGGATGTGGTGAATCAAAGCCAAAGAAAGAATTAATCAGAATTCTGAGGACCCCCGAAGATGAGATTGTCTTAGATGTCACCGGTAAAAAGAACGGCAGGGGAGCATATATATGCTGCTCGCCGGATTGCTTGCATAAAGCAACCAAATCCAGGGGATTGGAGCGCTCATTGAAGATGGCGATACCGAAGGAATTGCTGGAAGATATAGAGAAGGAGCTGGTATCACTTGAATCCGGATTTGAAAAAGGTATTTAGCCTGATTGGAATTGCAACAAAATCGAATAACATAGTAAGCGGTGAATTTTTAACTGAGAAGGCGGTGAAAGAGCGCAAAGCAGTCTTAGTCATAGTAGCTGAAGATGCATCAGATAACACGAAGAAGATGTTTACAAACATGTGTAGTTTTTATAAGGTTCCGATTCGTTTTTGTGGTTCAAAAATAGAACTTGGCCATGCAATGGGAAAAGAATTTCGTGCTTCTTTGGCAGTACTTGATAAAGGATTGGCAGACGCAATAGAAAAGCAACTTAAAATGATGTAGTGAGATTAACGGAGGTAGTAAGTATGGCAAAAATGAAAGTATTTGAGTTAAAAAATTTAATAAATGAGCAATTTCATGGAAAGATTGAGAGTAAGGATATTCAGAATTTCCTTGAAAAAAGCATGGGGACAAAGAAGACTCACAGCAGTAATCTTGAGGACCATGAAGTTAAGGCTGTTAAGGAGCATTTTGTTCCTTCGGCGAAGAAAACTTCCGAAACTCCTGCAGCAAAAAATATGCGTACTGCAAGCAATAGTGAAATTCAAAGCAAGCAAAGTCAGACTCAGATAAAGACAACTGCCGGCAGGCCGCAGGAAGCATCGGCAAGGCCGCAGGAGCAGCAGATACGGACCCCGGGGGGGCAGATGCCAAGAAGCCAGATGACACCCCAGGGCAGCACCCAGGGATATCCTGGAGGTACAAGGCCGGCAGGTCAAGGTATGCCCAGAACTGACGGAGCAGGTATGTCCAGACCACAGGGCCAGTCTCCGAGAGAACAGGTACCGGGAGGACAGATGCCAAGAAGTCAGGCAGCATCTCAGGGTGTAAGACCGGCGGGTCAGGGTATGCAAAGACCCCAGGGACAGCAGCCGAGGGAGCAGATGGGAAGAAGCCAGACTCCTCAGGACGGAGCCGCAGGATATCAGAGAAATACAAGACCGGCAGGTCAAGGAATGCAAAGACAGGATGGCCAAAGACCGCAAGGACAGCCATCAAGAGAACAGGCACCCAGAGGACAGATGCTATCCCAGGGAGCACAAGGATACCAGGGAGGCATAGGACAGGGAATGCAAAGACAGGACGCAGCAAGACCACAGGGGCAGGCACCCAGAGAACAGGGATATCAGGGAAGGAGACCTCAAGGGGCAGACAGACCTGATTATCAGCAAAGACAACAGGGACAGGGCACAGGAAGACCGGATTACCAGCAAAGACAACCGCGACAGGGTCCAGGCAGGCCGGATTACCAGCAAAGACAACAGGGACAGGGCACAGGCAGACCGGATTACCAGCAAAGACAACAGGGACAGGGCAC
>JAEZXP010000218.1 GCA_023419655.1 Bacillota bacterium
ATATACTGTTCACTTTCAGTTCCATCGTTGTTAAATCCGGCTGCTTCGATAGACTGGAGTGCACCCAAAGCCATTGCGTCGTTTCCTGCTACGATGAATTCAATGTCATTGCCATATTTGGAAATCCAGGCATCCATCTTATCCTTAGCCTTTGCAGTATCCCACATACCGGTGTCTTCTTCCAAAAGGTCGATTTCAATACCGGCATCCTCTATTGTACTCTTAACAAACTGAGCTCTTGGCTGTGCAGCGGTGTGTCCAGGATCACCCATTAATACAATCATTTGAATTTTTCCATCACCGTTTTTATCCGCATCCGAATTCTTTTGCCAATAATCAATAATCATTTCTCCCTGGATGGAGGCGCCATAGTCACCACCGGTAGAGGTTACCTGGTATGCTTTATCATAAGAAGCTAATAATTCCTGATCTGTAATTTCCTTGTTAAAGAAAATTATCGGAACATTTCCCGCGTCAATAGCCTTCTGAATAAGAACAGGTGCTGCCGTAACATCTACTACTGAAAGGGCAATCGCTTTTGCTTTCTTTGCAAGCATGGTGTCCACCTGATTGTTTTGTGTTCCCTGGTCATTCTGGCCATCTTCTATATTGGTCTCGAATACACCCTTGCTGGCATTTACAATCGCCTTGCCAATATAGGAATTAAAGTTGTCGGAAGATGAATAGATACCGGCACCTAATATCGGCAGCTCATTGTTTTTATCGTCATTCTTATTGCCGCCTTCCTGTGTGCCGTTTCCGCCCTGATTATCCTTGGCTCCGTTATTACTGCATCCGGCAAATAAAGCAGCTGCCATTACTACTACAAGTAATACACTAAGTAGTTTTTTCTTCATATTGATTTTCCTCCCTGATAATTATTAAATGAATTCTGCGAAGACCTTTATTGTACATTATGTTATTATTTTAAGAAAATTGGCGATTCGCTTATATTCATTATGTACAATAATATAAATAACTTTTTTGTTATTAACAACATTTCGAATTTAGATTAAGGGGGTCATTTTTTGGATGTTTCGACAAATAAGGCAAAAAAATGAGCTGTTTCAAAATTATATCCAATCACACAGTTATAATTTTGAAACAGCTTTTATCTTTTGTATAAGTTCATATATACTTCATTTTTATCAATGATTCTGCCATCTTTAATATAGATGGTATCGTTCTCTACCTTGTAGGTTTCTGATAAGATGGGAGTGAGTAAAATCACAGATATTCCGCGGGATTTCAGGTACTGTATCATTTCGATGGTGATTTCCTGAAGGTTAATATCCAGCTCCGTAAAGGGCTTTGTACATATAACAACATCCGGGGCATAAAGATACCATTTAAGATAAGCAATTACCTGAAGTATACGGGGGTCCAGCTTTCGCAGCTTGATATCGGCGAATTCTTCCAGCTTAAAGGTTTTTATCAGGTGGTCAAGACTTTTTATATATCTTCTTTTTAGCCAGAATAACGGTATTTTTTCTGACAAGGCAAGACCAAGATTTTCTTTTACGGTCATATTATAGAACAGCATATTTTCATAAGGAGATTCCTCTATAAAGCAGATTCCTTTATCGAATGCATTACTGGTGCTGTTAATGGTAATATTACGGCCCCGGAGGCGTATTTCTCCGGAGATGGGCTTCATGTTTCCTTTTAGCAAATCCGTTATGTGTTCATAGCTGTCATCATCCATATAGATAATTTTAAGAATATCACCTGCTCTTATCTGCATGCTTAGCGCTTTAATATGGTCTGTATATACATTTCTTATTTCCAGTACAGGCGTATCACTTAGCTTTTTTTCCTGGCTTTTATTATTTATAAGGGCACCGGCAATCGGACTCGTATTTCTTAAAAGAAGGGAGTATAGCTGACGGTTGTTGTAGGAGTTTGAATCAAAGATACCGACCGTTTTACCATGCTGTATTAAAAAGAAGCTGTTAACCCACTCAAAAACAATATTATTAAAGGATTCAATCAGGATAAAGGACATGCCATGTTTGGTCAGATTTACAATAAGTGAGTGGATATCCTCCAGGTCATTGTTTAATAATTGCCCGGATATATAGTTTAGGACAACTAACTTTTTCTCTTCATAGTAAGCCTTTAATAATTCAATGATGATTCTTTCTTTTGGTAAAAGAGTTTGTACCTGCCTGTTTATGTGAATATCCAATCCAAACTTATTGACTAAGACCTGAAAATTATTTTTATACTTTCTTTCAGAGACAATACCGCTATTGTCCGCAAACAGGAAGATGTTTTCTTCAATCGTAAGATTGCTAATCAGCTTACTGTTTTTTTCAATAATTGTCGCATTATCTCTGAAAAAAGAAAGTACATTATCATAATCCTGTCTCTTATTTCCTATAAATACTCTTCCGCCATTTAAGCGTCTTTCCCCTCTAAAAAGTTCGAGAAGACATTTTCTGGCGATTACATTATCAAATACGACACCCAAAATTTCACTTTTATAAAGCTGCAGATTCAAATCAGTGAATATCGGGTTTCCTCTGACTTCTATCTCACCATCTTCAATTATAATTAATTCTTCTTTCAAAATTACCTCCACAGACAATGTTTTAAGTGGAAATTCCATTTCTTTCAATTTGATACTCAAGATTTTTCTTTACGATGGGTAATGTAATACGTACGTCTGTACCAAATTCAGGAATACTATAGACATGAATTCCATAGTTTTCTCCGAATAATAATTTGATTCTTCTGCATACGTTAATAAGTGCAATGCCGCCCTTTTTGTTCTTGTCCTCCTGCTCAGTATATGCAATCGTATTCTGCTTCAAGCGGTTATTTAATATTTCCAGGGTATCCTTGTCCATTCCCACACCATTATCAATGATTATGATGGTTAGCTTATTATTGGTCATTTCCATCCGAATCCGGATACTTCCCTTATCGGCTCTTTTTTCAAGTCCATGAAAGATGGCATTCTCAATAATCGGCTGCAGGGTAAGCTTTGGGCACATCAGCTCCAGTATGACCTCATCCTCCAAAGATTCATATATAAGCTCTAATTTTTCTCCAAACCGGTATTGCTGTATTTTGAAATAATTATTAACATTCTCCAGCTCGTCCGATATTGTAACCAGGTTACCTGTATCTGTAACGGAATATCGAAAGAAGGTGGACAAGGCCTCCGTTATATCTGCAATATAATCCACACCCTCGCTTAAAGCATCTCCGCGGATTGCCTCAAGTGTATTGTATAAAAAATGAGGATTAATCTGGTTTTGAAGGGCAATAAACTCGGACCTTCGTTTTGTTTCCTGAACCAGATGCTTATTATTTATTATCGTATCCATATGATTCAGAACCTTTTCGACTCCCGGATACATGGCTCCTGTCTTATCAATATATTCACGGTATATTTGACCTTGCAGGAACCGATCCGTCAGTATTCTGTTTTGCTTTAAGGGCAAAATTGCCTGTTTTCTGACGAATAGAATAAGGGCCGCAGACAGAAGAAGAATTACACAGGAAAGAATCCATCTGGACAATATATTCATACGCAGCGTATTATTAATGACAAATAGTAATATGATTGAGATTACGATGTACAGAGAGCATACTAAAATCAAAAGGAGAATTATCTTTTCAACGTAGGTGATTTTTTTCTTTTTCATGGATATCCTCCTTATTAACCGTAAAGCTTTCTAAATTCACTGGGATTCAATCCGGCTTTTTTCTTGAATAGCTTTGTAAAATACTTGGTATCAGAATATCCGATAAGAGATGCAATATCATCTACGCTTAAATCTGTCTGTAAAAGATAATTTTTTGCATGTTGAATTCGGATTTTAATCACATAATCGATAAGATTTTCACCGGTTTCCTTTTTAAACATGGATGAAAAATAAGCCGGATTAAATCCAATCATCGAAGCAACATCTTCCAAGTTAATGGATTTGTTATAATTTTCTTTAATATATTGTTTGGCAAGGCGGATTGGTTTATTGTCCCGTATTTTTTTGATTTCCATAAATTTATCAAATTCTTCCTTAATCCATCCTTTCAGCCAATCAAACATATCCCCAAGGGTGTAGAAACGATTGAACTGTTTTCTAAACCAGGTTGTATCAGGCAGGCTGTCTCTGCTTAAATGGTTCTTGGCACCAAACAGGATGATGTCGATAAGCTCGTTATAGCTGTTGTATATTAATCTGCTCTGATAAGCATTTTTTTTAAATATCTCTTTCAGTCCATCTAATTCGTCCAGGATTTTATCAATGGACAGGATTTCAAAATAAGATAAGAACCTGTCCTTTAAAGCAGCGTCAATAATATCTGTCCCATCAGCGGAAGTTTTTACCGTATCCTTGTATTCGATAATATAGTCACCATTCATAGCAAAGCGGTTTTGAATAGCGATTTCCGCTTTTTTTACATTTGAGTATATATCATTCAAATGATTTGCCATTTCTCCAAAACCTACGATTACATTGACTTTTTGGAAAATATCCTTTAGATTGGCGATATCTATTTTCATTTTATTAAGTTGTTTTTTAACAGAGCTGAGGGTTGCATCCTTTGTATTTATTAAACATATAATCTGCTCTTCCCAGATGATTGTAATCAGCTCCATGCATATGGATTCCAATTTTTCGTTTACCATACCCTGAATCTTGGTTAACAGGAGAGACATCATTTCTGCATTTTCATCACCGGGGTCAATAAAAGGGCGAATAATTGCAATCGTAAAAAAGCCATCTTGAAAATGGCTGTAGTATTCTTTGTTAATAGTAGCGGTATCATTGTCACAGGGGGAGCCTCCGGGATTAAACAGAATTTCAGCCAAAAAGTTTTTCTTAGCTTTTTCTCCCGAAGAACGGAGCAATGTTTTTAATTCTTTTTTCTCGGAATTATCGGATTGAATAGAGGTATGCTTTTCTATAATTTTAGTAAGTGTATGAATAAGCTCTTTCTTTTTTATCGGTTTTAGCAGATAGTTTTCCACACCATATTTAATAGCATTTTGTGCATACTCAAAGTGACTGTATCCGCTGATGATTATAAAATATGTATCCGGTACAATCTCTTTCGTTCTGCGAATAAGCTCTATCCCGTCATATCCGGGCATTCTGATATCTGTTATGACGATATCAGGTCTGATATCTTTAATTGCTTCCAGTGCTTTTTCACCGTCATTAATGATAGCGGATACTTCTAATCCCATGCTTTCCCAATCCACCAGATGATGGATGAGTTTGCATACCTTTATTTCATCGTCTGCAATTATAACTTTTAACAAGGCTAACCTCCTTTGCCAGAACCTGCTGGATGGTTATTATCATAAGTTGACATAATGAATTATACTATATTACACTTACAAGTTCAATCCATACCATAAGGAAGAGCATGGTAATAAAAGGAACTATCAATTCTACAGACAAAAGGCTGCATAGTATGGAACATATTTCGTATTGTTTGAAAAGTCAAAGTTTCTTGAGGATATCTTGATGGAGTACGGAAAATCAATCTTCTGCTTTAATACACTGATACTCTTTGACCGGGTGTTGTTATCACAGAACAATTCCACCGGTATGATTCCGTTGTCCTTTATAAGGATAAAATCAATCTTTGCCATTGATTCTGATTCCCAGAATATAACCGGATAGCCGCTTGTCTTAAGTGTTACGGCAACGTAATTTTCAAGAAGGGCCTTTCGGGCGGATTTATGAAATGGCATCATAAGCTGCCCGGCGAACTGCGAATGAAGAAGTCCCACATCTGAAAGATACAGCTTAAAGTTCATAATCTCATCTACATTCAGCCTGTCCTCTTCTATTATAGAGGATATCGAAGGAAGCATTTCAGTTGTAATTTTGTAGCTGGGAATAATATAATTTTGATTGGAGAGATGGCTGATAGCCTCCCTGTACATGGCATGGGTTGTTCCCTTTCGAATCAGCTTGTATTGAAACTTCTTATTTTCTTTTATAAGCTGTATGGGCAGGCTTCCAAGAACCTGGTTCATCTTTAATGCATCGCTGTCGGAATTGATAAGGCCCTGATAGTGCTGGCAGGTTCCCATCAGCAGACTATGCTGCTCCGGAATGTTTGACAGGTTTTGAAAGTTCAGGTATTCATTGATGATACCGGGCATGCCGCCCACCTGAAGATAAAGATTATGGAGAGCCAGCAGCTCTTTATGTACAATATCGGGAATTTGCTTGTTGGTTTCATAATGGGTCCGAATGGTTTCGATATACCAATCACTGGCCATGGCCACCAGAAATTCATCAAAGCCCATGGGATAGACGGGAATATGATAATATAATTCCAGCTCTTTTTTCTCGATATGACGGCTGGAGACAGCGATAATCCGCGGGAACTGTCCTGTGTATTGCAAAGCGGTCAGCATCTTTAATGCCGCCGGACAGTGGCTTATTTCATCGAAGATAAGAAGCCGCTCTTCCTGAGCCACTGCCTTGTCAGAATTATTCTTGTCTATATGAAAATGCTCCAGCAGCCGGTTTGAATTCAAAAAAGGGTCCTCTTCCCGAAAAAGCTCCGCTGCAAAAGGATTATGCTCAAAATTAATATAGAAGATATCCTTAAAAAAGGATTTGGCAAAATCATATGCCAGATATGTCTTGCCTACACTTTTTGCACCGGTTATAAGCACCGGCCGGACATCGGATGTCTGAACCCATTTTAATAAAAGCTCAATCGCTGCTCTCTTCACTTGGAATTTCCCCTTATTGTCTTCTTAGTCTCGTAATCAGATTGGTAAAATAATCAGGAAGCGGTGCTGTAAATTCAACATATTCTTTCGTGGAGGGATGGATAAATCCCAATACTCCCGCATGGAGTGCCTGTCCCTCAAGATGAAAAGGGTCCTTATCCGGCCCGTATACGGTATCTCCCACTATCGGATGATGGATGCTGGACATATGAACACGAATCTGGTGGGTCCGGCCGGTTTCCAGTTCACATTCAATATAGGCATATTTGCCGCCAAGATTCTCAATCACGCGGTAATTTGTAGCGGCAGATTTTCCGTTTTTCGTGCCGACGGCCATCTTCTTGCGGTCCTTCGGATGCCTGCCGATTGTGCCCTCAACCCTTCCGCTGTCCATATCAAAGGTATTGTATACGACGGCCTGATATTTTCTTGTAATCGAATGCTCCTTTAACTGGGCTGCAATATCCCTGTGTGCGGTGTCATTTTTACAGGCTACGATGACCCCTGTGGTATCCCGGTCTATTCGATGGACAATCCCAGGTCTTAACACCCCGTTAATTCCTGATAATCCTTTGCAATGGTATAATAATGCATTGACCAGCGTTCCGGATTCATGCCCGGGTGCCGGGTGCACCACAAGCCCCTTATGCTTATTGATTACGATGATATCCGAATCCTCATAGAGAATGTCGATGGGAATGTCCTCAGGAACGATTTTGGCTTCTTTTGGCTCAGGAAGGTATAAAGTTACAGATTGTCCGGAAACAACTCTAAAATTGGATTTTACGGCCTTCTCCCCGGCAAATACATGGCCGTCCCCTATTAATTTCTGAATATAGGACCTGGACATATCATCAAGAACAGAGGTAAGGTATTTGTCAATCCGTTCCTTGTCGTATGCATCCTCTACTATAAGCAGGATATTCTGTTCTTTATCATCCTCTTCCAGAAGGTCATCATCCATTGGACTTATCATCCTTATATCTCCTTATCTTCTATGTCCTTATCCTTCTTACTTTCTTTTTTAAAAAGATTATCAAGAAATTCAAAATCCGCATCCTTATAATAAAAGATGCCCAGAATTAATAGCAGTATGCTGGATACAGTCAGATAGCTGTCAGCGATATTAAAAATCGGAAAATCAATCAGCTCAAAATACAGAAAATCGACTACATATTTTAAGGTGATACGGTCAATAAAATTACCAATGGCACCTGCTATAATAAACACCCATATAATTTGTACGGGAAGATATCGCGGCTTTTGCGGTATCTTAAAGTATAAGAAAATCAATAGCACCGTAAGTATTATCGTGATGACTGTAAGCATACCGGTTTTACCTGTCATGATCCCCCAGACGGCTCCGGTATTTTCATGATATTGAAGCTTGAATACGCCCTTGATAATGGAAACAGGTCCGTCCTTTTTAAGCGTAGTACGGGCAAAGTATTTTGTTATCTGGTCTGCTCCCACTAATAATATAAAATATATAAGATGTCTTATCCGTTGTTTCATGCTGATAATCCTGCCTTTCTCACATCAATTTTTCTTTCTTCTCCAGAACAAACCGTATGGCCTCCGTCATTTCGTCCTCGGATACGGTGGAGTCGATAACCGCATTTCCGATTTCCTTTAAAAGTATAAATTTAATCTTATTCGACTGCATCTTCTTATCAAATCTTGTAACGGCATAGATATCCTCCGGAGATAAGCTGCCTACGTTGGTAGGAAGACCGTAAGCTTTAATGGTATTATTTATGTTCTCCAGCTTTTCCTTAGGGATACTGCCCCGTTTATAGGACAGATAAGCGGCCCCGGCCATACCTATTGCGACACATTCGCCGTGGAGAAGATGAAAATCCATTAATTTTTCAATGGCATGGCCGATGGTATGTCCAAAGTTAAGAAGTGCCCTGTCTCCCTGCTCCTTTGGGTCATCCTCCACAACATATTTTTTAATCAGACAGCTTCTTATAATCATCTCTTTCAGCGTATCAAATTCCAATGCTTTGATAGCGTCTTTGTTCCTTTGCAGCCATGAAAAATAACTGGCATCCTTTATCAGTCCATGCTTGATAATCTCACTCATCCCGGAATTAAACTCTCTTTCAGGAAGGGAGTTTAAGGAAGAAAGATTCATATACACCAGCTTCGGCTGATGAAAAGCACCAATCATATTCTTGTAAGACATAAAATCCACGCCGGTTTTTCCTCCGATGCTGGAATCGGTCATGGAAAGCAAGGTAGTCGGTACCTGTATGAATTCGATTCCCCTTAAATAAGTAGCAGCCGCGTAT
Organism: Bacillota bacterium; assembly: GCA_023419655.1. Lineage (GTDB taxonomy): Bacteria > Bacillota > Clostridia > Lachnospirales > Lachnospiraceae > Mobilitalea. Next base: position 9,016 of record JAEZXP010000218.1, read on the forward strand.
CCGGCCAAATCACCTGTTACGCCTCCGCCAAGAGCGATGATAATATCCTTTCTGTCAAAATTATTCTCTATGAGTTTGTGATAAACCAGCTTGACCGTATCAAGATTCTTACTGCCTTCTCCGGCTTCAAAGGTAAAGTGGACTGCGCTGCCGGCTATAGGGCCTAGAAGCTCCATGCACTGGTTAAGATAGAGCTTTTCTACATTGCTGTCTGTGATAATCATAAAGCGTCTGTTTTGCAGCTCAAGTGAAATAAGAGCTTCCCGTAGCCCTGAAAAATCTCTGTCAAACAGGATGGAATAAGCGAGTTTACCTTCATAATTTACATCAATTTTATCCTTATACATAAAAATTGCATAACCACATCCTATAGCCCTAAGACGAGGTTATGCGTCCTCCTTAAATAAAATTCTTTTATAAAGCTTCATCATCTATGGCAATAAATTCAAAAGCATCCTCATTTTGAAGCGTGGTATCATTATTATTTTTTAGGTTATTATTTTCGGACTGTGATTCGTCCTTAATAACTTTATCATCCGGGCCGTTCTCCGAGCCGGTCAGCTTGGGCTGGCTTAAAGGATTTTCGCTGTATGAAAAATCCATCGTATTTATGGAGAAGCTTGAGCTGTTTAAAAGCTCCAGCTGGGCATTTAAGAGATTCCTGTAATGGGCTTTAAACAAATCATACTGCTTTAGCAGATTCAAGGTCTTATGCTCAAGCATTTCCGATTGTTTCATGGCCTGTGCTTCAATCAGCCTGGCATTGGCCCTGGCATCAAGCCGGGTAGCTTCAGCCTCTTTATGTGCATTGTCCTTAATGTCCTGTGCTGTTCTTTCGGCAATGACAAGAGCCTTTTGAAGCGTCTTTTCAATGGATTTGTAATAGCTGATGCTGTCGGTAAGAGCCTTTATATCCTTTTTCAAAGTATCATTCTCTGAAAGAAGCTGCTCAAAATCCCCGGCTACCTCAAGGATAAACTGGTCAACATCCTTTTTATCATATCCAAGACCATTTTTATAAGTCTTTTCTCTTATTTCAGATGGGGTTAACATGTTTGCTGCTCCTCCTGTATCCATGAAATTGCCATGTCATACGAATGACATGTCATATGAATATGACATATTCGGGCATTAAGAAAGCCGGTCTATTGGTATAACAATATTTTAACAGAATATCTTCCTTTTTTCGTCTGGTTCGTTGTCCCGCCATAGATGAACTTCCCATATCCACGAACGGACACAATATCATCTTCCTTTAAAATATGGCTGTTTGATAAAATGCTTTTGCTATTAACAAACACCTTGCCCCCTGCAATTAATCCTGACAGACTGCTCCGTGAACCTTTAAAAGCAATGGCTAAGATACTGTCCAAACGCACGGAGGTAACTGTTCCGGTTATCTCTTTCAGGTTGGGCTTGTACACAAAATCCTGACGCTCAATGATGGAAGTCTTTACCGACGTATGCTTAATTCGTGATAATTCATCTGTTATAAAGCCTTGAATCGTGCTGTGACAGAAAAGATAAGCTTCATTGCTGTCTAAGAGGATATCTCCTACTTTACTTCTATCAATTCCCAGATTTAATACCGCACCCAGTATGTCCCGGTGGGTCAGGCTGTCTGAGAATTTGTGGTTTATCGGGGTAATATGAAGGCAGGCGATGGGATATGCAATCCCAGCCTTATCTTCGATATCCTGATTACCGCAAAAACAAAGCATCTTCCGTTCAGCTTTGTCATATCCGCCACTGGAAAAATACTTTATACCGGGTAATTGATTTTTCATCCTTAAGAATAAATCTTGTTCATGCAGGTTAAGAAAGTCTGTAAACAGGGGAATTGTCTTTCTTTCCGCCGCATGGGCCAAATCATGAAACCGCCGTTGTAAAAGCTGTTCTTCCTTTAACATGTTATCCATATTATTCACAATAATCCGTACCTAGAATTTTGAGTTAAAGGTAGGCGGGTCAAAATTATCGTCCCGTATCATATCCAAATAATCCCCTGATATATCCACAGTATCCGGAGAAACGATGAATATACAGCTGGATATGCGGTGAAGCCTGCCGTTGATTGCATATACAGAGCCCGACACAAAATCCATCGTTCTCTGTGCCATCTTGTCATCAAAGCCTTCCAGATTGATTACAGTGGCCCGTCCTGTTAAGAGCATGTCACAGATAACCTGGGAATCCTCAAAAGAAGTAGGCTTCATGATACAGACTTCCATTCCCTTTGCTGTTGTTCGCATAGGAACAACCTTACTTGATGAGCTTCTTTCCACTCCCTTCACCCTTTCTTTTTTGTACTCGCTGGTACTATGTACTTTGGGTTGCGGACGCTTTGGCATGTCATCAAATTCGTCATCGTCAGTTTTTTTATCGAAGCGTCTGGATTTTTTTTGTTCATTTAATTCTTCATCTTCTAAGTAATCATCAAAACCATCATCTTCTGTTAACTTCATTGAATTCAAAAAACTCTTAAAAATATTAGGCATCGTACTGACTCTCCTATCTATATTGACTTGATATAAGATAAAAACTTCTCATAATTATTTTATATCGGTGTAATCTCTTTCCCCGAAAACACCTGTTCCTACACGAATCATCGTAGCTCCTTCTTCAATTGCCACCTCGTAGTCACCGGTCATTCCCATCGAAAGAATCGTAAAGCTGTCAGGATTAAAATATATGTCTCTACGTTCATTATCAATGTTTTTCGTTTTTATGTCAATAAATAATTGTCGCATTTTACTAAAATACTCCCTATTTTTTTCAGAATCAGAAACAAAAGGTGCGATTGTCATCAATCCTCTGATTCGAATATGGGGAAGCCTTATTAATTCCATAAAAAGCGGCAGTAATTCTTCGGCTTTTACACCGTCTTTCGTATCTTCCTCTGCTATGTTTACCTGGAGCAAAATATCACATCGAATATTCTTCTTTGCTGCCTCCTGCTCAATCATAAGACCAAGCCGCAGTGAATCTACAGAGTGAATCAAAACAGCCTTATCGATAACCTGCTTCACTTTATTACGCTGCAGATGGCCAATCTGATGCCACTTAATCGTACCACTATATTTCTCGTTAAGGATATCATGCTTTCTTACTAATTCCTGAACTTTATTTTCACCAAAATCCCGGATACCCAGTTCATAAGCTTCCTCCATCATGGGTACCGGCTTGGTCTTGCTAACTGCAATCAGCGTTACATCGGAAGGGTTTCTTCCTGCTCTTTCACATGCGGCATGAATTCGTTCCCTTACATCTGCAATACGTTCTTCAATCATGCTTAATCTCTCCCTTCAAGTCTGCTATCAGCCGGAATATCCGCCGATAACTGTACACTAATATATAATCTTTTGTTCAACCACCGTCTGCGCATCCAGAGCGATATGGTCATAAAGAGATAATCCGAAGGACGTCTGTTTATCTACGATGCAGTAGGCTTCGTTTTGATAGAGAATTTCTATTCTCTTAAAAACCGCATAGCCCATGTTGACATTATATACTCCTGTAAGCTTGTTCGTAATTGACAGCTGATAGCGGTTACCGTCCGTGGAACGAATCCACGTGTTCGGAGTAAATTGAGTGGTATCCACGTAACCATAGGTATCATCTTGATAATATATATCGACATTAACAAATATTAATTTAACATCGCCGGTATCTTTGTCATATTCCTCTCGGACCAGCCCCTGCTCATTGCTATTACCGCCGGCAGTAAAGTATGATAAAGGAACCAGATAGAAGTCCTTGGTCGTAACGGCTGACAGCGGAACTTTAAGCCCTTCTATGTTCTCCAGATGCAATTCGATATCCAGAAAGCGTTCACCCAGATAATTAGACAGATGCTTGTCCATGGTAATCTCTGCATAATAAGATGAGCCTAAGGGTGTACTGAATATAGTAACAGGTGCCGTAGTAGTAAAGCCATCATTCAGAATCGTAAAGGAGACCCTTTCCTTTCCTATAAGCTTTTCATGCTGCTCATTTGTCAAGGGAAGAATGAGTGACCATGTCTCGGATGTCACCAGCTTATATGCCGGGGCATTCATTGCCATCATATCCGCCGTACGAAGAGAGATTCTCTGATAATTCTCGGTATTAAATAAATCGTCTGTAATAGAATCCTTTGTTATGGTTTCATAATTGTCCATAAAATATGAAATAATACCGCTTGTATCACTTTTAAACACTTCGTATGTAAATGCAAATCCGGTATCCTCACCAATCTGCTGACCTTTTTCCAGCATCGTCTGGTTTAATATGTCCAGCATGGCGCTTTCCACATCTGCCTTAAAATCATATACATAAGAAAAATTATAATCGGAATAAAGATTATTAAATTTCTTAACCTCATATTGAAATTGCTTTATATTCTCACCGGAAAGAGTTATATTATCCTCTCCTGCGGTTATGATATCCATAATCTGTGTACTGTCATCGATGGAATAGATGGAGGTATTCTTCGCTACCCTCGCTCCTTCCTTATGAAAGTAATAAGCATAGCCTGCCTTTTGCATATTAACAACATGTTCTTCTCTTAAAATCAATGCTGTTATCCGGCTATCCTCCACATTGTATCCCTCTTGGACCTCATAAATGGATATATGCTCCTTGGTAAAAAAGATATATATATTAATCGCAATATAGATGAAAAGAATCAAGAAGATTATTATACCTATATTAATTGTCTTTCGTCTTCGGAATTTGACTACTCTGCCATCTCTGCTCAAGCTTTTGCCTCCATTTACAGTATTAACGTTGCAAAATCAGCGTCTTATCGAATTATTCAATGAATAACTTCCGACTTAAACTATATTATACTGAATTCAACTGGCAGATACAAGCAATATATTTCGATTAATTCATGCATAAAGCCGGAAAATATGGAAATTATAATAACAGAGATTTTTCTCAAAGTCATGATATTTTGCCGTAAGAGCAATTATATATCAAGAAGGAGGGTTTTTTATGAAGACACTAGATTATATTGCTGTAATCCTTGTTGCAATCGGTGCGATTAACTGGGGCTTGATTGGATTTTTCGATTTTAATCTTGTAAAAGCAATCTTCGGAGATATGACCTGGGTTACTCGAATTATCTATGCAATTGTCGGAATCGCAGGATTATATTCATTAAGTTTCTTTGGAAGATTAAGAAATGAAGATTAATACTGGGCTTTGGAAAGACTTGATAAAGGTATTCAATATATTTCCCTGATTAAGATAGGAAGCAAATAGCACACTTCTAAAAGAACAGGTAAGAAAGTAATAGGGTGGGATTCTTTGAATCCCACCCTGACTCTTATATGTTCTGAATTTAGCCGTATATAAAAACCTGTATAAAAGAATCAAAACAAAGGATATAAAATATCCTACAAAGATACGATTACGTTCTGCTTCATTTTATCAGGGATTTGATCATAATTTAAAGATATACTAATACATAGATTGACTTCGAAATGTTCGGATATCTGGTTTAGCTTTTCAAATACATGCTCAATATTGTCGTCATCGATGGATGCAATCGTTAAGAAGCTGTCAAGGAAAACAGATTGTAAATCATGGTCGCAAGAAATGATACCGCAGAGGAAACCGATAAACTCATTATGATTTTCTATCATATAGTCCCTAACATTAATTAGCCTGATTTTGTTAGAGAGCTCATACATATGTTTGTTGTTCTTGTCAAGATAAACAATGCTTCCTTTTGCGGATTTTACTTCGGTGTTAACTTTCTCAAGAAGAATCTTCGTCTTACCCTTACCTTTCGCACCTGCAATTATCTGTATCATTGTAATCTCCTCCTTCTGATGGGCTAGCAAAGAAACATTACGCTGCCTATAATTGATAAAGTCAGTTTGTAATAAATGTATAAAAAAACTTTGGTGTTAAATCAATTATAGTACATATACACAAGAAAAACAACTCATAAATCAATTCTATTGCTGTAGAATCTTGAAATATTATATTATTCCTCTCCGGTTATAAACGAGAACAGATTATTCATATCCGAATATAGCTGATTGCTGTCGGAAGCCTTGAGAACAAGGGATATATATTGGGTATTTTCGCTGTCCTTATGCAATATTATCATGCAATTGCCTGCCTTGGAGGTGTTGCCGGCTTTACCCCCGACGATGGTTATTTCATCAGGAGCTTCCTTCTCTCCTTTTAGATACAGATTGGCCGTATTAAAATTAAACTCCTTGGAATTCCCGCCCTCATCCTTATAAACGGCCTTATAGGAGCTTTGATTGATTATATTTATAAAGGTATCATATTGAATCAGTTCGTTAAAGATAAGATAAATATCATAGGCAGTGGTATGATGGTCATCGTCATGCAAGCCATGGGAATTAACAAAATTGGTATGGGAAGCACCGATTTTTCCGGACTCAGAATTCATAAGCTTAACAAAGGCCTCCTCACTGCCGCTCATATGCTCTGCGATGGCAATTGCGGCATCATTTCCCGAATATACCAGCAGACAATTCAGCAAGGTCTCCATGCTTACAACATCATTTTCTTTAAAACCGCAGACTTTTGCTCCGGACACAGGGATATGAGAAGCGTTGTAGCTTATATTTACAGTGTCAGAAAGCTCTCCCCGTCTTAATACAACTAAGGCGGTCATAAGCTTTGTAAGACTGGCGGGATATAATTTTTCAAATGGATTCTTGGAATACAGCACTTGATTATTCGTAACATCAAAAAGAAAAGCTGCCGTAGAATGAACCAAATCATCATTCGTACCATCATCTTCATCTGTAAGAACGACAAGATCCCGGGCAAAGAAGTCATTTTCTGATAATTCGATGCCCATATCCGTCTTGGCGGATGAGATGTATTCCTGATACGAAAAAAACTGCTCGGAGGATTTTTGGCAGCCTCCAAATGTAAGTATGATTATAAGTAGAATGGCAAGATACCGTTTTTTCAATTGAATCCATCCTTCGTGATTGATTTATGACTTAAACAATTCTCTCCAATCCAAATCTCCCCGTTCCAATGCCTTTATTAACAGCTCGGCGGTGGCAAGATTGGTTGCCAGGGGGATATTATGCTTATCACAAAGCTGAAAAATATTATTGACATCCGGCTCATGTGATTTGGGAGTCAGCGGGTCCCTTAAAAATATAACCATATCAATCTGGTTATGCTCAATCTGGGTTCCCAGCTGCTGTGTTCCTCCCAGATGACCGGCAAGATATTTATGAATCGTCAGATTTGTAACTTCTTCTATTAAACGTCCGGTTGTACCGGTTGCATATAGGGTTTGTTTGCTTAAAATGCCACGGTAAGCAATACAGAAGTTTTGCATCAACTTCTTTTTTGCATCATGGGCAATCATCCCGATATTCATGTAAGACACCTCCATCCTATCTTTTTGATTTTTTAGGTTGCAGACGGATATTTAAAACTACACCAATTGCAATCATACTGCTGATTAATGAACTTAATCCCTGACTTACAAAGGGAAGCGGTATACCTGTGTTTGGCAAAACAGCTGTTGCCACTCCAATATTAACAAATACCTGGAAAGCATACATGGAAGCAATACCAGTGGCAATAAGCATTCCCATTCTGTCCGGTGCTTTTTTTGCGGTAGACAGACATTTATATATAACGAATGCAAATAAAAAAAGTATAAAGCAGCTTCCGATAAAGCCAAGTTCCTCTCCCGCTACCGAAAAGATAAAGTCACTTTCTGCGATGGGAACATGCCTGTAACCTCGAAGCAGTGAAGCCTCATCTGAAAAAAGCTTGCCTGTCAACTGTCCCGACCCGATGGCCTGAATGGAATTATCCTGTTGGTACATCGTTCCGGGATAAGCCTCCGGATTCAATATGGAAAGGATTCTTTCCTGCTGGTAGGGGTCTAATAACACCTGGTAATCCTGTTGTACATACCAAAACAGACCGAATACCGTTGGGATTCCAATAATGAGGATAGGCAATATTATCTTCCAGCTTAAGCCTGCGGCAAATATCAGCATGACAAATACCATCATCAAAACAATACTGGTCGACAGGTCTGTCTGCGTTAATATAAGGTAAGTAGGTATTGCCATTAATATAATTGATATCAGCAAAAAAACAGCATTATTTATTTTGTGTTCAAATATAGTAAATATCTTCGCAAAAAACAGAATCAAAATAATTTTAGTCAGCTCGGATGGCTGCAGTTCAAAGAACTTCAAATCAAGCCAGCGCTGTGCGTAATTATGCTCCACTCCTATCAGTTTTACCAATACCAGCAAAACCAAATTAATCAGATACAGGACGATGTAAAACTTACATACAAAATGATAGTCAATTAAAGAAATCACACCAGCCAGAAAAAGCCCGGCAACCAGCCCTAAAATCTGTTTTTTATAATCGTCCGGCTTTACCTGCTTAATTAAGAATACGCCAATTGAAATCAGCATCGTAACTACAATCAGCAAGGATATATTATACCTCTTAAAATCATATTCCTTAAATTTAAACATCTGATACATCCTTATTTCTTAGAGGCCTTCATATCCTTTATCGGAATATTTGCAAACAATGCCGGAACAGTTCCATTATTCGATTCCGACTCTGTCTGCGTAATCTTAATATCAAGTCCATCTAAGTCAATTTCAATATATTTTGATATTACTGCAATAATATCATTCTTAATTTGCTCCATAACCTCGGGTGAGCAGCCTGCACGGTCCGATACCAGAACCAATTTTAATCTGTCTTTCGCAATGCTGCCGGTTCCCTTCTTTTTAAAAAAATCTGCCAAACCCATGATTATACCTCCCCCCTAATACTTTTTGCTTTTGCCGAAAAGTTTACTAAAGAACGAAGTTCTTTCATTTAGATCCAGGAAAGGTACCTCTTCTCCTGTTAATCTTCTTGATATATTCATATAGGCCCGTCCAGCCAGAGAATCCGAGCCAACCAAGGGTTCACCCTGGTTTGTGGAGATGACGATGTTCTCATCATCCGGAACAACGCCGATTAAGTCCACAGCAAGAATCTCCATAACATCATCACTGGACATCATGTCGCCGCGCTTTACCATATCCATACGCAGTCTGTTGACAATCAAATATGTCTCCTTCATCTCGTTCGCTTCCAATAAACCGATAATACGGTCAGCATCCCTGACAGCAGAAACCTCGGGGGTGGTAACAACTAATGCTCTGTCGGCTCCTGCAATTGCATTACGAAAGCCCTGTTCAATGCCCGCCGGACAGTCCATTAATATGTAATCAAATTCTTCTCTCAGCTCATCCGCTAATTTTCTCATCTGTTCCGGTGTTACTGCATTTTTATCTCTGGTTTGCGCAGACGGAAGCAGATAAAGGTTCGGGTAACGTTTGTCCTTAATTAAGGCATTACGAATCCGGCAGGTTCCTTCAATGACATCCACCAGATTGTAAACGATACGGTTCTCCAGACCCATGACAACATCCAGATTTCTTAATCCTATATCTGTATCGATTAATACAACCTTTTTGTCAAGCATAGCAAGTCCGGTACCGACATTGGCGGTGGTAGTTGTCTTTCCTACACCACCTTTTCCCGATGTAACAACAATTACTTCTCCCATATAATAATCCTCCAGTCCATTTTGGAGGCAGTGCCTCCTGTATTGCAAATTTATCCTATTAACAAGCGGATACTTCTATTAAATCTAAATCGCCTGTACATATTCTGTATTTATAACCGTATATCATTGAGTATGTTTTTATTAAGAGGCTCGATATAAATATTGCCGTCCTCCAAAAATGCTATCTTCGCTTCCCTTTCGGCATCCTTTACAGGCTTGTCCGGGGACCTTGCTATGGTGTCGGCAATCCGAATCTGTGTCGGTCTCATATCAAGGGCAACCACAAAGGCATTGGTATTGCCGCAGGCTCCCGCAAAAGCATTGCCCTTTAAAGCACCCAGTACAATAATATTTCCTTTGGAAACTACCCGGGCGCCGTTATTCACATCACCGATGATAACCACACTATTTTCAAATTCCAGGGATGCTCCGGAACGCAAAATTCCTTTGTAGAACTGGCCCGTATTATTTTCCAGCTCCATCAGCTTTTCTTCCAGAGTTTTTTTGAAGGCTTCTTCCTTTTCTAAATCATTATCTATAACACAGACAATCTGCATATCGGTATTTTCTCCAATTATGTCAAGAATATCCTTCTGCTCCTCATTGGACAGGGTTCTGCCTTCAAAGCTGATTGCCATTTTAGCATTATCAAAGAACTTGCTTGCTTCCCTGAATTTCTCGGATACATGCTCCTTCAGCTCGTCAAAGCTGATGTCAGGGTCCATAACAACAATGATACCATATTTATTACCTTTAATAACAACTGAATTATTAACAGATTTCATCGTTATCTCCTTCTGTTATACATCATGATTAATCTGAAAATGCCGCAATATCATTTTCCGGAAGAACGGCTTCATTTGATGTCAGCTCCTCTTTATCTGCCAGGTCAAAATACAGCTGGTAGATATCTCTTGCCGTCTCCGCAGCATTGCCGGAGGTGTGACCGTTTGGAATAACCACGGTTACAGATATTTCGGGTTTTTCATAGGGTGCAAAGGAAACAAATAATGCATTATTGGGACGGCTAAGACTAATCTGCGAGGTTCCGGTCTTTGCAGCAACCGTTACACCAAAATCATTGTAAAGTCCATATACGGAGCCTCTTTGTTCATTGGCAACCATATACATGCCTTTCAGGACATTATCCCATGTAGAGCTTTTAATATCCGTCAAATCCTTATATACCTCTGCCTCATTCTTTAAAACAATGCGGCCGTCCTTCCCTACGATACGGTTTAACAGCGTAAGGTTGTAATTGGTACCATGGTTTGCCAGGGTGGTAACATATCTTGCCATCTGAACAGGTGTATAGACATGGTTACCCTGACCAATTGTGGAACGGACGGAATCCTTATCCGATACATTGGGCATGGCCTCACCTATTTCAACTCCCGAGGTGGTATCAAGCCCAAAAAGTGAAGCGTATTTTTTAATACGGCTGAGTCCCAGCTGCTCATTAAATTCCCCTTTGCTGTCGATGCTCAGACGATATCCTGTCTCATAGAAGAAATAGTTACAGGATACTTTAATTGCATTGGAAATATCAACCGCACCGTGGGAACGGGGATAAATATGGCATTTAGCGGGAAGAGCTATCTTTTCAAAGATACCAAGATCATTAATCTTCTCATAAGGGTCAACGACCCCTTCCTCAAGTCCGGCAAAAGCAGTCACCATCTTGAAGGTAGAGCCGGGAGCAGTAAGCTGCATGGTCGGACGGTTCATTAACGGAAATGTCTTATCGGTGCTAAGCCAGTTATAATACTGGGCATCCACCTTGTTCGCCAGCATATTATTATCATAGCTGGGATAGGTTACCATCGCCAGAACATCGCCGTTGTTCACATCGGTTATTACAATTGAGCCGCTGCATGGCTCCAATGCCAGCATGGCCGGTGTAATTTCCAATGACCGGATTTTATCTTCTATGAACTTATAAGCAGAGATAGAGCCGTTCTCCAGCTTACGGATATCTTCTTCATTATATTCTAACACATCTTGTTCAAATAATAAAAGACAAATTTCAGTTCCTGACAATTTAAACGAAAACACCAAATAGCGGTATATTTTTTTATTAAAAGTGCTATCATTCTCAAGAACACTCCAGGTATACTCCAGCAATCTCTGGTATAATTCCTCTGAACTGTAGTACGTCGTTACATTCAGTTTTGCAAGGTCCACATAATTGTTCGCCAGAGCATACTGAATAAATTTGCTTAAGGATGTTTTGTCATTTTGATAAGAGCGAAGTGTGCTGTCGTCCTTGTCCATGTCATTTATCAATATAATACCCTGTTTCGTCAGTATCTCATAGATGTAGTCCAGATACTCTTCCATATCTTCTGCTTTATTGTTGGTTGTCAGATTATCAGCCGCAAGCAGTGATTGAAGCCGGGATAAGACCTCTGTCTTGGCATCCTTGAATTTGGCGTATACCTGCTTTTCCAGAGACGAAGCGTCATAGGCTGCCAATTTGTCCGTATCGATAGCATTATTATCAAACAAGGCGTAGTATACCTCATAGATAGGCGTATATATCTTACTTGCACTTTCTCCCTTTGTACCATAATCCATATCCGGTCTTAAGTTCTCCAGAAGAATACCGGCAATGCGCTTCTCAAGAATATGATATGCTGCTTTTTGCAGGTTTCCGTCAATCGTAAGATAGATATCATTCCCCGCTACCGGGTCATTGCGGTCTGTCACCTCAACTACTCTGCCGCTGTCATTAATGGTAACCTCTTCGCTTCCCTTTATGCCCCCAAGGTATTCTTCGAACTCCTTTTCAAGTCCTGATTTGCCGACAATATCAGTTGAATTATAATATTCTTCATCCCGGTTCTGATTGAGTTTCTCCAGCTCCTCCGCATTGATAAGTCCGGTATAGCCAAGCATATGGGCAAAATATAAGCTGTCATGATAGATTCGTTTCGTCTGCTGTTTAATCTCTACCCCCGGAAGCTCCGCGATGTTTTCCATAATCATGGCTACCGTGCTTTCGGATATATTGGATGCCACTGTTATCTGCATGAATTTGGGATAATTATTAAACAAAGCATAGCGGACACTCATAATCTTTAATACTTCTTCAATAGAATAATCATCCGATATGCCAAACATGGGATATATCTTGGAACCATCCTTCAAAAAGTAATAGACATCCTTGGCGGTGGCATCCATCTGTTCCTGTGTCAGCTGTTTATTCTCCAGGGCATAGGCATAGACATTTCTTTTAAAGCGGGTCAGCGCCGCGCCGGATACCGTGAATTCAAATTCTTCATTGCCGGTGTGCATAATATAGAAGGGGTTATCAAGCGTATCCCCGTTTTCCTCTATAATCTGCACCAGCTTGTGAATGACCTCATTTCTCTGATTGTTGGAAGTAATTAAAGAGCTGTCCTCCATAACAACGGAATAGGACAGGGTGTTCGAGGCAAGAAGCATTCCGTGACGGTCGTAGATATTTCCCCTTGCACTTTTTATTTCTCTGCTTACCATATCCTTATATTCAGATTCCTCCGCGTGGGTAGGACCCTCTACGATTTGCAGCACAAAAAGACGATTTACTATCACCCCAAAAAGTATCAGGTATATAAACGCGATAGGAAACAGTCTGGATTTAATGATTTGCTTTATACTGTCAAGAAATACATCAAACAAAATTATTCCTCCTCATGCTCGCTGCGGTCCAGAGAATGATTAATCATATGAAACAGCTTGTATACAAGTGTAGCTGCCGCTACGGTATAGATAATTTCCGGAAGTATTATAATCCGGAGGTAATATAAAAAGTCCAGCTTACCCCGCAATAGAAACTCAAAAATAAAATACAGGAACTGATAAACAAAATTAGCGATTCCTATAAAGAATAATGGCAGAGTAAAGTCATCCCTGGAATAGATTTTGTTGGCAAATCCGGCGACATATCCGATTAGTAACATAATCATGGCATATAGGCCGATAACATTGCCAAACAGGACATCAATCAAAAGTCCGGAAAAAAATCCAAGCACCATGCCCGTCATCCTTCCCCTCATATAGGCGTGGGATACGACAAGGATAAGCATCAGATTCGGCATGACCCTTACCAGGCTGATAAATTGGTATAAAGAGCTTTGCAGGACAAAGCATAGGATAATTTCAATTATATAAATGATTGCACGCTTCAATTTGCATACCTACTTTTCCTAATCAATTGATTTTTCATCCAAAGTCTCTTCGGGTTCTTCAGATACTTCAGATTCTTCGGATGGAAGCTCCTTAATAAGAGGTTCTTTCAGCTCGGTGATGATAAGAACCTCACTGAGCCGTTCAAAGTCTACCGCCGGTGTCAGATAAGCTGTCTTCGTCATATTATTGGGGTCAAGCTTTATATCACTGACATAGCCAATCAATATACCCTGGAGGTATTTCGGACTGGTATGGGCGGTGACAATCTCATACCCATCCTCTATCTGCGCATCCTTGCTGATAAATTGAACATGAATTTTTCCTTCCTCAATCAGCTTAAGGTCACCCTGAACCACACAGGTATCCGAGGTCTTTAAGAACATACCCCATACGGCACTTTTATCATCAATAATTGCCCTGACCTTGGAATGATTATAGTAGCATTCGGTTATGATACCTACCAAACCATTGCCTGCCAGCACATTCATATCGACAGCCAGACCATCCCGGGTACCCTTGTCGATGGTAAACACATTATACCAGTTATTCGTATCCTTATCGATAATACGGGCGGCCACCTTGGGATAATCCAAGTATTTCTGGTCCAGCTCATATAGCTCTCTAAGTTCATCCAGCTCATATTTGTTTTGCAGCAAAAGTTTATTCTCATAGGATAGTACACTTACCTGGTCCTTTAGTCTTCTGTTCTCCTCTGTAAGCTCACGCATACTTTTTAAGGTTTCAAGACCATCCGAGATATAGGTTCCGACAATATTGATTCCCTTCTGCATAGGGGTAATTGCTGAGCCTACTGCATTTCTTACCGGATATAGATACTGGCCAAAGCGAAATGAAATTAAAATCAAGCTTATGCATACGATAATTCCCACGATAAGCACGTACTTCGGATTAAAATGGAGTTTTGTCCTTTTTGTCCTGCGTCTCATTACCGACTCCTAATCAACTAAATTTCTTGGACGAAGTGAATCTGCCAAGGTTGAAAGCTGCGGTTCGTCCATGATTCTACCGAGCCCCTTTACAACCGTATTGGCCGGGTCGTCACAGATATTAACCTTCAGGCCTGTCTCTTTTGAGATAAGGCCGCTAAGCTCAAATATCTTGGCAGAGCCTCCTGTCACATAGATACCGCTGTCTATAATATCGGAAGATATCTCCGGAGGAGTTCTTTCTAGAATAATGCGGATTGCATCCACGATGGAATACAAATATTCTGAAATGGCTTCGTATACCGTCTGAGAATTGACCTCCATTAAAGCAGGAAGCCCTGTTACCACATCACGGCCATATACCTTTACAGAGGCGGTGGCCATTGGCAGAGCACTTGCCAGCTGCTTTTTGATATTTTCAGCAGTTTTATCACCGATGTAAAGATTATGCTTTTTCTTTACAACACCCTTAATCGCCTCATCCAGCCTGTTACCGCCGATGGGAATCAGCTTGCTGAGAACGATTCCGCCCAGAGACAGTATCGATACCTCTGTCGTATCGGCACCGATATCAACAACCATTACCCCTCTTGCCGTCATAATCTCAAGTCCCGCACCCAAGGCATCCGCAATCGGCTTTTCTACGATTTTTATGCGTCCTACCTTGAGGCTGGAGCTGGAAATAAGCTCATAGAAGGAACGGCGTTCAACCTCTGTAATATCGGACGGGGCAGCTACGAGATAATCGGCTGCACCGGGTTTTTTGGAGTTGCCAAGCTTTTTAATAAAATGTATCAACAGGGCCGTCATATTGGCGACATCAGCGATAACACCATTTCTGACAGGATGGGTTACCACAATATTAGCCGGTGCCTTCTCATACATGTCGTATGCTTCATTACCGGTCGCTATAATCGACTTTCTGTCTGCAATAGCAATAATATTACGTTCGTCCAGTACAATACCCTGTCCTTTTCTGCTGATTTTTATCGTGCTTGTCCCAAAATCAATCCCATATGTTTTTAAAGCCATTTTATAAATACCTCCTAATTATCTTCATGTCAAAACGATAGAAGCCCCTGTTCTTTTAAACTGATATATCTATTATCACCAATAATGATATGATCCATAAGCGTAATTCCAATTAAATTGGCTGCTTCTTTAACCCTTTTGGTTACACGGATATCCTCTGCGCTTGGTGAGGGGTCGCCGCTGGGGTGGTTATGTACCAGAATAATGTTGACTGCCTCTTCCTTCAATGCCTGAATCATAACCTCCCTGACAGGCATAATGGACATATTAACGGTTCCCGAAGACATCACAATATCTCTCAGGAATTTGCTTTTGGAATCAAGCAGCAGAAGCAATACCTGTTCCCTTGAAAGATGCCGCATATCCTGCATGTAATAATCTGCCACACTCTGCGGACTGATAAGCCTTAAGCTGTCTTTGTGTACCTCTTTTGACATTCGTTTGGTAAGCTCGGTAAGGCACATCAGCTCAATGGCCTTCACCCGTCCGATTCCGCTTATCTGCATAAGCTCATTCATCGTCAGATAGTTCAGGCCCTTAAGACCCGGGTTCCCCTTGGAATGATTCAGTACATTTACAGCCAGGTCAATCGCCCTCAGACGTCTGGTTCCTGTCCTTAAGATGACAGCCAGAAGCTCCGCGTCGGATAGGCTCCTGGGTCCATATGCTTCACATTTCTCATAGGGACGCTCCGATACCGGTAAATCTTTGACGGTTAGATGTTGATAATTCATAAAATCCTCCTTCTTCCTCTCTCCAGGAAATCAGTCGGACTTATACATTATATCTTTCTATATATAATCACAGATGCCACCGCACCCAATACACTTGCGATGGTAATCTTTATTCTGATACCAAAATGAATCACCAGTGCACCTAAATCAAGGGTGACGACATTGCTTCCTCTAACGTTTCCGATAGCAAAATCCATACCATAGTTAAGCCAGGATAAAAAATCTACTTTTCTGACCAGGTGACCTATAAAGCTTCCAACGACAATCCCTGCAAGAACAAGAAGAAAAAGAGCCCATCTGTTTTTACCTAATCTCCTAGCCATAACGATTCATCCCTCTCCTATTATTTAGCATTTATTATGTAAAATTATTATTTAATTCTATCATAAGAGCAGTTATTTGTATACAGTAAGAATGGCACTTAACCATCTCCTGTGCCGTTTTTACCATTCTCACAGCTGTATTAATTTCTTCTCATACAGCTTTTGTAATGACATTAAGATACCATGTTTTGCATGGAACCAGGTGAGTCCTCCCTGAAAAAAAACCGTGTACGGCGGCTTTACCGGTGCGTCAGCCGAAAGCTCGATGGAGGAGCCTTGAACAAATGCACCTGCTGCCATGATGACATCACAGTTATATCCGGGCATCGGCCAGGGTTCCGGTACAACAAAGCTGTCTACCGGAGCTGCCGCCTGAATTCCTTTGCAAAAAGCAATAACAGCTTCGGGACTATTTAGGGTGACAGCCTGAATGATATCGTGCCGGTCTTCCTTTCCGTCCGGCCTGACACCAAAGCCAAAATGCTCATATAGATTTGCAGCATAGATAGCCCCTTTTAGCGCCCCTGAAACAACCTGCGGTGAAAGAAACAGGCCCTGATAGAGACTGGAATTGATGCCAAGGGTTGCCCCTACTTCCTTACCCAGTCCCGGAGCCGTTAACCGGTAGGCTGCATTTTCCACATATTCAGCCCTGCCGACAATATATCCTCCGATGGGAGCAAGGCCGCCTCCGGGATTCTTGATAAGAGAGCCTACACACAGGTCGGCTCCCACATCACTGGGTTCTATCGTATCGACAAATTCACCATAACAATTATCTACCATACAGATAATATCCGGTTTAATACTCTTCATAAAGGAAATCAATTCCCCGATTTGTTTTACGGACAAGGTTGACCTGTCCGCATAACCTTTTGACCGTTGAATAGTAGCCATCTTGGTCTTAGGGGTAATCGCCTCTTTGATTCGGTCATAATCAAAGCTTCCGTCCTCTTTTAAATCAACCTGCTTATAGATAACGCCGTATTCCGCCAAAGAGCCTCTCGTCTCCTTAATTCCTATAACGCCCTCCAGCGTATCATAGGGCTTTCCCACAGGGGAAAGAAGCTCATCTTCCGGTCTTAAGTTTCCCGACAATGCCACTGTCAGAGCATGGGTGCCGCTGATTAGCTGCGGGCGTACCAAAGCATCCTCAGCATGAAAAACATCGGCATATACCTTTTCTAAGGTATCCCTGCCGATATCATTATAGCCGTATCCGGTTGATGCAGAAAAATGAATATCACTGACCCGGTTGTCCTGCATGGCTTTCAGTACCTTAAGCTGGTTAAATTCCGCCGTCTGGTCAATATGGCGGAACCTTTCCTGCAAATCCTTTTCTATCTTTCTGCCAAAGCTTATAAGCTTTGGCTCAATTCCCATGTCCTTATAAAATGCATCCAAGTCTTTCGTAATCACGGTTTTTCCTCCAAAATTGTTGTTATTAATATTTTAGTAGACATAATAACATTATGTTATCCAAATTATAATTGAATATTCGTTTATCCAATCATCTCTTTAGTATCTCACTTTCCGCAAGCTTTTTCAATAAGAAATCAAGTATTGCATGTTCATCTGCAAAATCATCCTTATTGACCCAGGTTACGTCTTTCTCCCGCCGAAACCAGGTAAGCTGTCTTTTGGCATAATGCCTGGTGTCCCTTTTAAGTATTTCTATTGCTTCCTCAAGGGTATACTGTCCTTCCAGATAATCCAGAATCTCCTTATAGCCAAGCCCCTGCATGGATACCATATCCTTCGTGTATCCCATAGCCTTTAGCTGCTTTACCTCTTCTACAAGACCCTTATCCATCATACTATCCACTCTCTGATTGATGGTTTCATAAAGCTTTGCCCTGTCTTTATTTAAGACAAAATATCTGTAATGATAGGGCGAATCTTTTTTTCGCTGTTCCTCATTATGAGCAGATATAGGCTCTCCGGTCTGCCTGATATATTCCAGGGCACGGATGATGCGCTTTATATTATTGGGGTGTATTGCAGCTGCACTGAATGGGTCCACTTTGGCAAGCTGCTCATGGAGATACCCGCCGCCCTTTTCGATGGCAAGCTGCTCCAGCTCTTCACGGTAAGAAGTATCTGAATCATTCTCTTTAAAATCGATATCATACAATACAGCCTGTATATAAAACCCGGTTCCTCCCACAAGGATAGGTATTTTATTCTTTTCATGAACATCTTTAATATACTTCGTGGCATACTGATAAAATTTAACCACACTGAAATACTCATCCGGCATGGATTCATCGATAAGATAATGGGGTATACCGCCCATCTCTTCCGGAGTGATTTTAGCTGTTCCTATATTCATATGCCGGTATACCTGCATGGAATCAGCAGAAATAATCTCCCCGTCCACCGCTCTTGCAAGCGCGATAGACAATGCCGTCTTACCTACGGATGTAGGTCCGGTCAGAATTATAAGCGGTTTCTTATTCATCCGTTCCTCCATATGATTGATAGTTTTGTGAATCAGATAATCCTCTTGAATTTCTTTTCCAGCTCGTATTGGCTCATGGCGATGATTACCGGTCTGCCATGGGGACAATGATAAGGATTCTCCAGGGATAATAAATCGTTAATCAGTGAAGAGGCCTCCTCTGTAGAAAATACATGGTTCGCCTTTACAGCAGCCTTACAGGCCATGGAGGCCGTCTTTTCCAATATGGAAGTGGGGCTGGCCTGACGGGTGGATATATCTTCTGCAAGCTCGTCTATGAATTCCAGGAACATGTCCTTCTCTGAAAGATTATACAAATCCGCAGGAACAGCTCTTATGGAAAATTCATTTCCTCCGAAATGTTCAATCTCATATCCCAGCTTTTCAAGAATATCATTATGCGTTTTAAGTGTCTGCTGCTCTCTCAAAGAAAGGGTAAGCACAATCGGAGGCAATAGCATCTGTGAGGAATGTCTGTTTTCTTTTGCGGAAGCAAGAATCTTTTCATAAAGAACCTTCTCATGGGCTGCGTGCTGGTCGATGATATAAAGCTCCTTTTGATATTCTACGAGCCAATAGGTAGAGAAAACCTGACCGATAATCCGGTGCCTTTTAACGGCCTGCCCGGTTAAAAAAGGTGCGGGCCTGGAAGCCTCGCTGCCCGTGAATAAATCCATCTGCTCCAGAACCTTTATATCCTTATCTGACTTTTCGTTAATAACGTGTACATCCTCATCTGTCTTTTCATGAATAATATTCTTCGTATCCTCATCTGCTTTTTCATGAATAACATTCTTACTATCTATAACCGCTTCTTCGTTATTCTTATCCTGTGCAGCCAGAATATTCTCTTGTATGGAATAATCCGTTTCTTCTTTAACAACATGGCCCGCAGATTGATTACTGTTTACAGGGATATTGACAGGCATACCCGACTTTGGCGCCAATTCTTCCAAGGCTTTTAGCTGGTTTATGCGGTTTTTCTCAAAGGGCTCCGGAAGCTTTTTGTTAAAGGCTTTATTATTTGTGCTATTGCTTTCTCTTTGGCTATTAAAAGTAACCTGTGGAATTAATTCTTTCCCGGAGAGAATATCTTTAATCATATGATAGGTAATACTGTAGATATCCTCTCCATTCGTCAGCTTAAGCTCCAGCTTCTGGGGATGAACATTCACATCCAGCAGGGAAGGCGTTATCTCATAATACAGCGATGTAAACGGATACTTATGCTGCATCATAAAGGGCTTATATGCATCCTCAATTGCCTTTGTTATAATATTATTCTTAATGTATCTTCCATTGATAAAATAATTTTCAAAATTACGATTGCCTCTGTTAATCGTTGGCTTACCTACATATCCGGTTATCTTTACATCTTCGGAGCGATATTCCACCTGTTCTAATTCCTTGGAAATATCCCGCCCATAGATATTATATAAGATATCCTTTATATTGCTATTGCCTGATGATTGCAGCTTTACCTGATTATTGACAATAAAACGGAAGGATACTCCCGGATGAGAGACAATAAGCCGCTCCATCAGGTCATTGACATATCCGGCTTCAGTCGCTGCACTTTTAAGAAACTTTCTTCTGGCAGGAGTGTTGTAGAACAGATTGCGTACAATTATTGTAGTACCGCCGGGGCATCCGATTTCTTCGATGGATTTTTCCTCTCCGCCTTCAATAATATAGCGGTATCCGTTTAAAGCAGAGGTTACTTTGGATATCAATTCTACCTGTGATACAGCCGCCACACTGGAAAGTGCTTCTCCCCGAAATCCAAGGCTGGTAACATTAAAAAGGTCCTCGGCAGTCTGTATCTTGCTGGTGGCATGCCGCATAAAAGCCACAGGAATATCCTCTTTCGACATTCCCATACCATTGTCGGTTATCCGGATAAGGCTTAAACCGCCCTCTTTAATCTCGGCTGTAATGGCGGTTGCCCCTGCATCCAATGCATTTTCGATAAGCTCTTTTACCACGGCACTGGGCCGTTCCACGACTTCACCGGCAGCAATCTGATTGATGGTATTCTCATCTAAAAGATGAATTACTGACATGGCACTCACCCTTTCTTGTGTTCTATGGATTTATGTGAATAAGCGTATTAAATCCTATCTTTAACCTTATTCTGCAGCTGATAAAGCTTGTTGATGGCGTCGATGGGTGTAAGCCTTGCTACATCCATTTCTCTGATTTCTGTAATAATATCATCATTGCCGGATGAAGAAAATAATGTCAGCTGTTCCAGTGGCAGAGACTCCTGAATGAACGATGCAGAAGATTGTTCTACGGCTGTAGACAATGCTTTTGCCTTTAACGCAAGGTCATTGCCGCTTAGTTCGTCAACAATCTCATTGGCCCGTTTTAGTACCGAAGCAGGAACTCCTGCAAGCTTTGCCACCTGAATACCGTAGCTTTTATCGGCTCCGCCCTTTACAATCTTTCTAAGGAAGATGATATCCTCTCCCTGTTCCTTAACGGCAATACAATAATTGTTTACACCGTCCAGCTTTCCTTCCAGCTCTGTAAGTTCATGATAATGGGTGGCGAACAATGTCTTGGCTCCCAATATTGCATTATTGCTTATATGCTCGATAACCGCCCAGGCAATTGACAGTCCGTCAAAGGTACTGGTTCCTCTTCCTATTTCATCCAGGATAAGCAGACTGTTCTTCGTGGCATTTCTAAGAATATTTGCAACCTCCGTCATTTCCACCATAAAGGTACTTTGCCCTCCGGCCAAATCATCGGAAGCACCAACCCTTGTAAATATTCTGTCTACGATGCCAATCTTTGCACTGTCTGCAGGCACAAAGCTTCCGACCTGTGCCATCAGTACAATTAAAGCCGTCTGCCTCATATAGGTGGATTTACCTGCCATATTCGGGCCGGTTATGATGGATATACGGTTCGAATAATTGTCAAGTAAGGTGTCATTGGAGACAAACATATCATTGGAAATCGTCTTTTCCACAACAGGATGCCTGCCGTTTTTTATGGATATCAGTCCGTCCGTATTGATATCAGGGCAGACATAGTTATTTCTTTCCGCAACCAAGGCCAGGGATGCAAATACATCCAGCTTAGCAATTGCCTTGGCGGTTTGCTGGATTCTTCGGACCTCAAGGCCAATCTGGTCCCGTATCTCACAGAACAAATCATATTCTAAAGAGAAAAGCTTATCCTCCGCTCCCAGAATAATGTCCTCCAGTTCCTTTAATTGCTCCGTGGTATAGCGCTCGGCATTTGCCAGGGTCTGCTTCCTTGTCCACTCCTTTGGAACAAGATTCTGATAGGAATTGGTTACCTCAAGATAATATCCGAATACACGGTTATATTTTATCTTCAGATTCTTTATACCGGTGGCCTCCCGTTCCCTGGTCTCCAGCTCCATCAACCAGTCCTTACCCTCTGTCTTTGCCTTTCTTAGCTTGTCAACCTCCTCATTATAGCCTTCTCTTATGATACCGCCTTCCTTTACGTTAAGAGGCGGCTCATCTTCAATAGAGGTATCAATCAGCCGGTAGATATCGGAAAGGTCATCCAGTTCATTATGAATATCCTTTATAAGGCCGCTGTCAAAATTTTGAATCAGGAATTTAATATGCGGAAGCATTTCAAGGGAGGATTTGAATGCAATAAGGTCCCGGGGATTGGCATTCTTATAGCTGATTTTTCCCATCAGCCGTTCCAGGTCATAGATGGGATTTAAATATTCTCTGATTTCTTCTCTCGTAATCATATTATCCTTCAACTGCTCTACAGCCGAAAGCCTGTCAGTAATCATATCACAATCGATGAGAGGCTGCTCAATATAGCTTCTAAGAAGTCTTGCACCCATCGCGGTCTTGGTTTTATCCAGTACCCACAGCAGGGAGCCTCTCTTTTGCTTGTCCCGTATGGTCTCCGTCAGCTCCAGATTGCGAACGGTGGAGCTGTCCAGAAGCATGAATTTATCATATGTATAAGGGGTCAATTTCGTGATATGGGATAAGGTACTCTTCTGGGTCTCTGTCAAAAACTGCATGATACTGCCTGCGGCAATCGTTCCAATCGTATAATCCTTAAGACCGATACCGTCAAGCGTCCCCACATCAAAATGCTCCATTAAGGCCCGTACGCATAAACCATCATCAAAATACCACGGGTCCAATGGAGACAGGGAGAGGTTATTGATTGCCTTTATGGTCTGGATATCAACGCCGGAGACCAGAAAGGTATCATTGCAGATAATCTCTGTCGGAGACCATTTGTAGATTTCGTCCATCAGCTTTCTGTTTGAATCCAATTCTGTAACAAAATAATCTCCTGTTGTGACATCAACAACGGAGATACCATAAGCATTGGTAGTATGTACGACGGACATCAGATAATTGTTACGGGTCTCATCAAGAACCTGGGTATTCAGATTCGTACCGGGGGTAACAATCCTTACAACCTCTCTCTTTACAATACCCTTTGCGGTCTTTGGGTCCTCAACCTGCTCACAGATAGCTACACGGTACCCACGGCTCACCAGCTTACTAAGATAGTTATCTACCGCATGATGGGGCACGCCGCACATCGGCGCCCTATCCTCTTGCCCGATATTTTTTCCTGTCAGTGCTATCTCTAATTCCTTTGAGCAAATCTTGGCATCCTCAAAGAACATTTCATAAAAATCACCTAAACGATAAAATAATATACAGTCTTTATATTGCTCCTTTATCTGCATATATTGCTGCATTAATGGAGTTACATTCGCCATTATTGTACGGTCCTTTCTTATGTATGTTGTATCATACGAATAAGCGGAGGAACTAAACTTATTCGTGTATATTATATCTAAGTTTTTTGGTAAAATCAATGGTTGTCGGAGAAAGTATTGTTGAATGATGTTGGATATTCAGACCCCGTACATTGACATATAATGTTTATATATAGTAAGCTTGATAATATAATAATCTTTATGATTTCATGGAAAACTCAATAAATACTACTAAGAAAGCGGAGGTGTTTTAAAATGAAATCCGGTAATAAAGCGATATATATTGTAGTTGCATTATGTGTATTTCTTGGATTAATCGGAAAGTATGTAAAGGACTCTGCGGGAAAATATATATCGACCTCCAGTACAGAGGAAGAGTTAAAAGAAATCGATGGTGATGATATGATTTATGACAGAAAGCCAGACATCAACAATGAACTTAACGAAGAATATCTTATACCAATGGACATATATTTTACTGATGCATGGCAGGCTCAACTTGCCTATGGACGTATTTTAGAGTATTTTGGTGAGCATGCAATGAGAATTACAGAGAATATAGATTTCTCAAAATATCCTGATAAGCCTGACTACGGAAATTCTTTTGCAGGAGCATATCTAGGTGAAGATAATCATCTCGTTGTTCTTATCGCCCATGAAGAGGGAACTACAGAGTACAATATGGCAAAAGATGAATTGATGAAGGCGGCAACGCCTACCACTGTTGGCTTCATTCCTGTGATAAACTTTAAACCAGTAAAATATTCTTATACGTATCTTCATTCTGTACAGGATGAGTTAGGAATTATTCTTGATAAAAACTCAGAAAATAAGACCAGTGCATGGAAGAAAATTACCGGCTATGGTATATC
>JAEZXP010000259.1 GCA_023419655.1 Bacillota bacterium
GCGTAATATGAATACAGAAACGGGTGAAATTTTCTCTATTCCTGCACGTCGTATGAACGTTGCACAGGTTGGTACATTTATCCGTAAAGACTGGCTTGATAAGCTTGGTTTACCTTTACCTACAACTACGCAGGAATATCATGATGCATTAAAAGCATTCAAAGAGCAGGATCCGGGCGGCGTTGGAGCCAACAATGTTGTTCCGTTTACAATGACCAGTGATGTTCGCTGGCGTGCATCAACAATCCTTGAATCCTTTGTAGATCCTAGCATCAGCACAGAGGATCGCTGGATTAATACCGTTATTGAGCGTCAGTACCTGTTACCAGGCTACAAAGAAGGCGTTCGCTTCTTGAACCAGCTGTATAATGAAGGCTTAATCGATAATCAGTTTGCCCTTTATAAGGATGATACAGACAGCGATAACCTCATTAAGAGTGGTGTTGTTGGTTCCTTTATTCATAACTGGGATCAGCCATACCGTGATACACCAGGACTGTTACGTGACCTTAGGGAAAATGTTCCCGATGCAGAAATCGTATCCATCGATCCGTTCGTAAACAGTGCCGGACAGACTACAAAAGGACTTTATGATTCAGCAGGTGTTAACTTCTTCGTTCCTGCAAGCAGCAAGAATGTAGAAGGTGCTCTTCGCTACATCAACTGGTTATCCAAGTTTGAGAATCGTTACTATCTGCAGATTGGTGATGAAGGCGTGACGCATGAAATGGCTGATGGAGTTCCTAAGCTTATCCCTGCAGAAAATGAGAAGATTATGAACTCTCCTCAGAACATTGACTACACAATCATGATTAACGGTCTTGATGTAGGCGATGAGTCTAAGAATGCACAGGCTCTTGCAAATTCCTATACCGTTGATGCTGAACTGATTGTTAAGGCATATGAGGATGCTATGCGTGATGGCCGTCCGGCAATCATTGTTCCTGTAACCTTAAGTGCAGCAGGTCCTTATACTCAGGTATTAACAGATAAGGGTAATGAGCTTATGTCCAGAGCGGTTACAGCTGCTCCTGCAGACTTTGATAAGGTTTGGGATGACGGTATTGCAGATTGGCGTGCTTCAGGCGCTGATGAAATCATTGCAGAGCGTCAGACGAAATATGCAGAGTATAATGCAACTGCAAACTAAACATCAATAATAATTAATAGTAAATATAAGGTCCGGGCATATTTCGCCCGGACCTTTTTAAAAGGGAACAGGAAAGCCAAAATACAATTGTAATGAAGGCCTTTTTCCGATATACTTATAGAATAAACATTCATTAATTTATACATGGGAGGATAAACAATTGAGAATCAAAGGGCTTATTCTATTATTATCATTTTCTGTACTGCTTTTTTCCTGTAAAAAGGCGGAGGAACCGCAAGAGAATCCCGTTTCGAATAACGGAGCAGAGATATCAGATACGGACGATGGTGACAAAGCGATATCGGATACACCCGAAGAACAGGATAATAGTAATGAAGAAAAGCCGGAGGGCGGGAATGATAAGGATGAAATATCGGAGGACCTGCCGAAAGATGAAGTGATAGTCGATGGATATGATATTACACAGTCCGTTACCGGAACACCCCTCAAGACAGCTTATGAAGACTATTTTAGAATCGGTGTGGGTCTGAACGGAAGCTCTGTAGAGACGGCAACCGTCCGTTCGGCAGCCATGTCTGAAATTATAAAATATCATTTTAACAGTACTACCTACTCGAATTTGATGAAGCCGGTCTATCTTTTAGACCAGGAAGGCAGTATTAACAATTATAACAGCGGCAATGAAGCTCCGGCAGTGAATTTTGCTTCAGCGATTGACGGATTGGAGTTTTGTAAGGAAAATAATATCCAGATGCGGGGCCATGTGCTTGTATGGCATAATCAGGTACCGGAATGGTTTTTTAAAGAAGGCTATCAGTCGGAAGGTGAATTTGTAGATAAAGAGACGATGCTTGGGAGACTGGAAAGCTACATAAAACAGGTTCTTACATTTACTAAAGAGCAATATCCGGGCGTGATTTATTGCTGGGACGTGGTTAACGAGGCGGTGGAGAATTCAGCAGGAGCGTATGAAAATGAATCCGGCTTTAATATACGGACCAAATATGACGGAACAAGGGATAATCTATGGTATAAAGTAGTCGGAGTTGATTATGTGGAAAAATCCTTCGAATATGCCAGAAAATATGCCGATAGTGATGTAAAGCTTTTTTATAATGATTATAATACCTTCCAGACGGTTAAGACGCTGAAAATATACCAGCTGGCTTCCTATCTTAAGGAAAAGGGACTGATAGACGGTATAGGTATGCAGGGATATATGAGCCTGACCTATCCTGGAATTGCAGGGGGCAATGACAGCTTTATGAATGCCGTTTCAAAATTTGCCGAGCTGGGCCTGGAGATTCATATTACAGAGCTGACGATTAACATCCCCGATAAGAGTGAGGATTCAGTGAATAAGCAGGCGGAGCGTTATAAAAGTCTGTTCCAAATTCTTGTAGGTATGGATACGGCAAGCGGCGGTAATGCAAATATTACCAGTGTAACAGTGTTTGGACTGATGGATGAGTATTTGTTTTATACCAATGATACAACCTATGCCAGATTATTTGACGGTAAGCTGCAGCCCAAGCCTGCATTCTATAGTATATTATCCGTAGCAGAGAGCAAATAAAAGTAAAATGTGTAGAGGTGAATGCAAAAATAACACGAGGCACACAGTTGTTCCTGTGTGCCTCGTGTTATTTTACACCTGTTCGTATGGTGGTGTGCAAAATTAAGCAATATCGATATATTTTTTGTCTTCTATTTTGGCTGTTTCATTTTGCTTCGGGAATACAACCGTTAATATACCGTTCTCAAAGGAAGCCTTAAAATCTTCTTCTTTTAGATTGTCGCCAACATAGAAGCTTCTCTTGCAGCTTCCGGTATAGCGTTCTCTTCGGATGTACTTTCCGTTATTGTCGCCTTCATTCTTTGACTCATTCTTGCTGGCTGAAATCGTCAGATAGCCTTTGTCAAGGGAGGCGGTAATGTCCTTTTTGTCAAATCCGGGAAGTTCGATTTCCAGCTGATATTCATTTTCCAAATCCTTAACATTGGTGTTCATCCATCTGGATGAAGGAATGTGTGCAATGGATGGAAGTTTAAAGAAGTCGTCAAATCCGTCAAAAAAATCATCTGCGAAATTGTTGTTAAAAATACTTGGTAATAACATAATCATTCCTCCTTATAATAATATACAGATTGGTGATAACTATCATATAGTTATCACACTGGTAAGTGTTACATCAACTATATGTTCTATACGAAATATAACATATATAATTTTTGCTGTCAAGTCTTTGAAAATGATTTCACAGAAAGTTCATAATTTAAGATTTGCTTAAATTTTTCAAAGACACTTGAAAAGAATACTAAAAATTAGTATAAATGAGATAATAGATAATATGGACATGAGATATCAGGAAAGCGATAATTGATGTATTCTGGTCATAAGATTAAGGAGGTCAGGCTTGGTGGCCAATCTAAATAATAATAAAATGCTGTTTATCGTAAATCCGATTGCAGGAAGAACGCTCTCAAAGCATAACCTGAAGCGGGCCATGGATTTATTTCATAATAATGGCTATTGTGTAACGATGAGAAACACGGATTCTAAGGGGCATGCTACAGAGCTTGTGTTAAAGCATGGAAATGATTTTGATTTAATCGTTTGCAGCGGCGGCGATGGAACGCTGAATGAGGTTATATCGGGAATAATGAGGCTTGGTAAGAATATTCCTTTAGGCTATATTCCATCGGGGACAACCAATGATTTTGCCAGCAGCCTGAACCTGTCTGACCGAATCGAGACAGCAGCGATGACGGTCTTAAACGGAGAGCCTAGAACAGTAGATATAGGCTTATTCGGTGATGATAGATATTTTACCTATATTGCATCCTTTGGTGCATTTACAGGAACCTCTTATTCTACCCCTCAATCACATAAGAATATGGTTGGTCATATGGCATATCTGCTGGAGGGAATGAAGGATATTCCGAATATAAGACCCTATCATGTCCGGGTTGAAGCCGGTGGACAGGTCTATGAAGGGGAATATATATTTGGAGCGGTAAGCAACTCGGTTTCGATAGGTGGGCTGTTAAAGCTGGATACCAGTATGGTAGACTTAAATGACGGCTTATTTGAGATTATTTTAATCAAGAATCCCAAGACACCGTTGGAGCTTAGCAGGATGCTGTTGTCCATAACAAAGAGGGATTATAGTGATAAGTTAATACAGTTTATTAAGGTGCCGGAAGCTACCTTTTATATGGAAAATCAGATTCCCTGGTCAATAGACGGAGAATATGAAGCAGGTGCCGGCCAAATTCGAATACAGAATATACCCAGTGCCGTTAATATTATTGTCTGATTTGCTGTGATGTCAGGCCTGATTTCTCTGTGTTGAAATTAGTCAGGCGAAGGGTTATAATGTAATAAGGCTTTACGATTATAAGTTAAGGAGCAAAATAATGGATAATCAGGATTATGAATCAGAGCATGAGGAACCAGAGGAAAAAGAACAAAACGATATGGATAGTACGGATGATTCAGAGAAATCGAAAAAAGGATGGATACATACACGACTTAAAAAGATACTGATGCTTAGCGGGATAATATTCCTTATTCTGCTTCTTATTTTTGTATGGCTGGTGTTTACAAGGAGCGGAAGACGTATAATCTATAAAATAGCCGGGGGGATGATTTACCAGAGTCTGGACAGGGATGATGATATGGAGACAAGCTCTGTCATCATACCGCTGGAAGAAAAACCCGATATCAATCAGACGGATAAGCCGGAGAATACACACGATGAAACGAAGAATGAAAATCACGGGGTGATACAGAGGCAGAAACCTGCTCCCAGAAGTGAAGATTATGTCAGTAATTATCTGATATTTGGCCTGGAGGAAATCGATAATGCCAGGAATGCGGACAGCATAATGATTGCTTCTATTAATACAAAGGATAGTTCGGTTAAGCTTACATCCTTATTAAGAGATACATATATTGAGATGGACGGGTATAGTCCCAGAAAGTTAAACGCTTTCTTTGGTTCAGACGGAGCCAAGACTTTAGTGAAAGTAGTAGAGGACAAATACAGGGTCAAAATAGATGGGTATGCCTATATCAATTTTGAGTCCTTTGAAAGCATAATAAATTATCTTGGCGGAATTGATATCGAGCTCGGAGCGGAAGAGGCGGAGTATCTCAATACCACCAATTATATATCCAATCCCAAATACCGTACGGTCAGGGAGGGTTGGAACACACTTAACGGAAATCAGGCGCTGGGCTATTGCCGTGTACGAAGGGTAGAGACGATTGGCGGTGCGAATGATGATTATGGCAGAACCCTTAGGCAGAGAAGAGTTTTAAGGGCTGTTTTTAATAAATATAAGTCAAAAGGGATGTTAGATTTATTGAGGATATCGAATAATGTTCTTGGCTATGTGAAGACCAATGTAACACAGAGCCAGATAGAAAAGGCGTTGGAGGATATCATAGAGAACAAGATAACAACGATGGATACCATACGGGTGCCGGTAAATGGGGCATTTGAAGCCCCTACTACCTATAATGGAATTGGTTATCCCTTGATAAACGACTGGGATGAAAATATAATCCAGTTATATCAGCATATTTACCTTGACACAGAGGAAGAAGCTAAAAATAATTTAGAGAAGTACAAATAGAATTATTTTCTCTTTTTTGATGATTTGTAAGCTTTCGTTGATTCATTTGTTTTATTTCTGGTAGGGGGAGAGGAGTAACTGCTGACTTTTTTACGAAGCTCTTCTCCCTGCCTTTTCGCTATATAATAGCCAAGCCGGCTATTCTTTTCATTGAATTTGCAGCCATATAGAAATGAATCCAGATGGGGCAGGAATTCCTTTCGAATGATTATGCCGGAGATGTTAATGATTATATGGGAATCTTTAAGCCTTAGGCGGATTGTTCTGTCAAGCTCAAGATCCTCCTTGGTAATAAAGCCGACACCGGTCTCGCTTATATCCTTTACCAATACGGTTAAGGATGTAGGACCCGTAGCAGTATTTATGTATATTGGCATATCTTCGCCTATGTACATGCGGTAGGCATCTCTGCGGTTATAAGGCTTGCCCTCTCCCTCTAAATCAATTTTATGGTAGATGGCACCATCATATTTTACAAGCTTTATTGTTACGTTATCCCAGAGATAGACCTTGTTATCTACCTTAACAATAAGAGAAATACGGCAATTGTCACCAAAACCTACGGTCTGTTCATTGACTGTAACCGGAGGAATCAATACGGAGTTACCAATTACGAATGTAGCCTCAGAACGAAAAGACATAGCACGGCCGCAGGATCTGACATCCAGCTCTAAACCTGATCCATTTGGAATTTCCTCAATAAGCAAACCTGCACCTCCTAAAAGATATGCTATAAGTATATTATATTTTGTAATAAAATACAATATTATTATATTTCTTTCAGATAGAAAAGAAGAACCAAGGTTATTCCTGTTACTATAAAATGAATAATTTGAATAATTAAAAATAGTAAGGATGTGGTGTTAAATGAAGTTCATAAAGATGCAGGGCTGCGGAAACGACTATGTGTATATGAATTGCACGGAAGACGAAATTATCAATGCGGCTGAATTAGCTGTAAAAATCAGTGACAGGCACTTTGGTGTCGGCTCGGATGGATTGATACTTATAAAATCTTCCGATAAGGCGGATTTTTTTATGGATATGTATAATAACGACGGCTCACGAGGCAAAATGTGCGGGAATGGAATTCGATGTGTTGCAAAATATGTCTATGATTACGGATTGACGGATAAAGAGCAGCTAAAGATTGAAACCCTAAGCGGCATTCGGACATTGGAGCTTATGATAGAGGATGCGAAGGTATCGTCCGTTACGGTGGACATGGGCTTCCCTGTCTTAACACCTGAAAGGATACCGGTTGTATCGGATAAGGACAGAATAGTCAATGAACCGGTAGTTATCGGAGAAAAGGAGTATAATATCACCTGTATATCCATGGGTAATCCCCATGTGGTCATATTTGTAAAGGATACGGATGCTTTTCCGGTTGAAACCATAGGGCCGTTATTTGAGAATAATTTGCTGTTTCCTGAGAGGGTGAATACGGAATTTGTACAGGTTGTTGACAGAAATCATATCAAGATGAGGGTATGGGAACGGGGCTCAGGAGAAACGCTGGCCTGTGGTACCGGTGCCTGTGCCAGTGCGGTAGCCTGTATCTTAAATGGGTTGACGGAGGATGAGGTAAGGGTATCCTTATTGGGAGGAGACCTGAATATCCGGTATGACAGGGAGAATAATAAGGTATATATGACAGGCCCGTCAGTTACAGTATTTGAAGGTGAATGGAGGAACATATGATTTATCCGGCAAATCTTGAAAAAGGCTTTAATATAGGCGTTACAGCAACCTCATCCGGATTTGATAACGAAGCGGATTACAGGCGGCTGGATAGTGCAATTAATCATTTTAAGGAGCGGGGCTATCCGGTTATTGTGACGCCCAATGTAAGAACCTGCTGCAAGGGCAGAAGTTCAGACGGCAGGACAAGAGCAGGAGAATTAACGGAGCTGGTTAAGGATTCTGCCGTAAGGGCAATCTTTGCCGCCAGCGGAGGAGACTTTCTGGTAGAAATGCTTCCCTATCTGGATTTTGAGGTGATAAAGGATAATCCGAAATGGGTTCAGGGATTTTCCGATACAACAGGGCTGACCTTTGTCATAACCACAAATCTTGATATTGCCACCTTGTATTCATATAATTTCAGCAGCTTCGGGATGGCGAACTGGCACAGCTCTTTGTCGGATAATCTGTTGATGCTTGAGGGGAAGGACATCACTCAAAACAGTTTCGAGAAATATCAGGACGGTTATTACCCCAGGATAACGGGATTGGAGGAGTTTGTTCTGGAAAAGGAAGTCCGGTGGGATATCCTTTTACCGGACCAATATAGAGAGAACAGGGAGATTCATATACAGGGCCGTATTCTGGGAGGATGTATGGATTGTCTGCTTAATCTTGTTGGCACAAGATACGATAAAACCGCAGCGTTCGCTGAAAGATACCGGGAGGATGGAATTTTGTGGTTCCTTGAGAGCTACAGCCTTAACAGTGAGGAAATCGTCAGGGGCCTTTGGCAGTTAAGGGAGGCAGGCTGGTTTAAGCACGCGGCCGGCTTCATATTCGGGCGTCCTGCCATGTTCGATACACATTATGATATTTCTTACAAAGAGGCAGCATACTCTGTATTGGGAGAGATGGGTGTTCCGATGATTTTTGATGCGGATATCGGTCATCAGCCTCCGGTATTTACGATGATAAACGGTGCATTAGCCGCCGTTAAATATAATGATAACAAAGGAGCGATAATTTTTGAAAGAAGCTAGCAAGAGGTTTCGCATGGCCATAGCCGGTATATGGAATTCTACGTCTGCGAAGAACCTTATATTTCCTGTGTTTTTCTTTGTAGGCATGCTGTTTTATCTGGAGATAATATTTCATGTGTTTACGTATCGTTCTATAGACAGCAAGATAATCTATCCCATTCTTTTTGCGATTCCTGTGGGGATAATCTATACAATCCTATCCGGATTTTTTAACCGTTACGGCTATATAATTATAAGCTACGTTATAACGGCGTTAACCTGTTTGGTGTTCGGCCTGCAAATGGTTTATTACAGTATATTTAAGGTCTATTTCTCCTTTCATTCTCTGGCAATGGCACAAGCTGCCGTTTCGGAATTCGGAGATGATGTAAACAATGCAATTCTGACAAATATATTCTCAATTATTTTAATATTTCTTCCCCTGGTATTTTTGCATTTCTCAATAAAAAAGGTATTTGTATGTGAAAAAAGAGACCTCAGATGGCAGGGAGGTCTTTTGGCAGGAGCATTATGCTTTCATTTGCTTGCATTGCTGATACTGCCGGTACATGGTAAGAAAGACTATACACCCTATGACCTTTATTATAATAGTAAGGTACCGGATTTAAGCGGTAAGCAGCTGGGTGTCATTACGTTAACCAGGCTTGACCTGACGGGGCTGTTAGAGGCAGAGGAGGAACTGGTGCTGGTAGATACCGATAGCTTGTATGAGGGACCCATTGAAGAAGTGACGACGGCTCCGGTTACAGAGCCAAAGCCCACCGAAAGGGCAGAGAAGGAGTCTGAGCCAGCAGAGCAGAATGAACCCGGTAAAGAAGTGCTGCCTTCACCGACGGCTGTACCTACCCCGGTTCCTGACACGTCACCGAATATAATGGATATAGACTTTGCTACGCTGGAAGAGGAAGAAGATAATCAGGCGATACGGACGCTCCATCATTATTTTGCCTCGGTGCCGCCAACGAATAAAAATGAATATACAGGTATGTTTAAGGGGTATAATCTTATTATGATAACGGCAGAGGGTTTTTCTCCCTATGCGGTTCATAAGGATTTAACACCCACCTTATATAAGTTGATAAATGAAGGCTTTGTATTCAATAATTTTTATACTGCGCTCTGGCAGACCAGTACCAGCGACGGAGAATATGTGGCGATGACCGGCCTTATACCGGTAGGAACCAGAAGCATGTATATATCAAGGAATAACCGGATGCCCTTTGCGTTAGGGAATCAATTTAAGCTGCTGGGAGTGGAAAGCAAAGCGTATCATAATCATTCCTACACGTATTATGACCGGGACAAAACCCATCCGAATCTGGGATATCGATTTACAGCGAAGGGAAACGGTCTTGTATTGGATTCGGATGTATGGCCGGAATCGGACCTTGAGATGATACAGCATACCGTGGATAATTTTATCCATGAAGAACCCTTTCACATCTATTATCTGACCGTGAGCGGCCATATGAATTATACCTTTGTCGGGAACAGCATGTCCTATAAGAATAAAGACTTAGTTAAGGACCTGGATTATTCCTCTGATGCAAGGGCGTATATTGCGTGTCAGATTGAGCTGGAGAAGGCATTGGAAGAATTAATACGAAGATTGACGCAGGCAGGTGTTGCGGATAAGACCGTGATTGCATTAAGTGCAGACCATTATCCCTACGGATGGGAGAAGGAGAATCTGGATGAGCTGGCAGGACATGAGGTAGACCCTGATTTTGAGGTATACCGTAACCATTTTATATTGTGGAATCCGGCAATGGAGAAGAATATTATTATCGATGAACCGGCCTCAAGTCTGGACATCCTTCCGACCCTTAGTAATCTCTTCGGTCTTACCTATGATTCAAGGCTTATGATGGGGCGGGACATTTTGTCTGATGCCGAGCCTCTGGTGATTTTGAGCAACAGAAGCTTCATTACCGATAAGGTGATGTATAATTCGTCAACAGGAAAAGTAATAAATCTGACGGACGAAGAGCTGCCGGAGGATTATGTTAAAAATCTCAACGCTATAATAAAAAATAAATTTACGGTTTCAAAGAGTATGGTACGAAATGATTATTACCGGTATGTATTTCCGGATTATCCGGAAGGCTTTACCTTAATCAGTGAGGAAATGACGAAATCAAAGTAAATTCATAAAGAGGTAGATGAATCATGATGATAGACAAAGAGAAGTTCTCCGCTATATCTGACGCGGTTAAGCTCTCCTTCACAGAGGAGGAAGAGGCAAAACTTATCACAGACTTAAACCAGATGCTTGAAATGATTGAAGCCATGAAGGAGATGGATACGGAGAAGGTGGAGCCGATGACGTATGTCCATTCGCTGAAAAATGTGTTGAGGAAGGACAGCGTAACCAATACGGAATCCGAGGATGAGCTATTTGCAGGTGCACCGGAGATGAAGGACAGATATTATGTGGTTCCGCAGATTATGGAGTAGGTGCATGGAGGACGATGATGAATGAGATAACAGCAATGCCGGCAGTGGAAGCGGCCAAAAAGATAAAGAAAAAGGAGCTTTCAGTCCGGGAGGTTGTAGAAGCACAGCTTGAGGTAATTAAAAAAAGCGAACCTCTGTATAATAGTTATATTACGGTAATGGAGAAGGAAGCGCTGGAGCAGGCAGTATCGGTACAGCGGCAAATCGACGACGGACGGATGGAGGATTCGCCGCTGGCAGGAGTTCCGATAGCAATTAAGGACAATATCTGTACCAGGGGAGTAAGGACGACCTGTGCATCAAAGATACTTAAAGATTTTATTCCCTCCTATGATGCTACAGTAGTAGAAAGGTTGAAAAATGCCGGAGCTATCCTGATTGGAAAGGTTAATCTGGATGAGTTTGCCATGGGAGGTACGACAAAGACCTCTTATTTTGGAGAGACGAAGAACCCATGGAATACGAAGCATACACCGGGAGGCTCCAGCGGAGGCTCCTCCGCAGCGGTGGCAGCAGAGGAGGCCTATGCCTCGCTGGGTTCCGATACAGGAGGTTCTATAAGACAACCGGCGGCATATTGCGGATTGACGGGTTTTAAG
>JAEZXP010000027.1 GCA_023419655.1 Bacillota bacterium
GTATACCTGGTCCTCTATCTCATCGGCATTAAAGGAAAGCATATATTCCCTTCTTTTTCTTTCCTGCTTCATTACCTGGTCAACAATTCTTTTGAGATTCTCAATTATTTCTCTTTCAGAGTTACCCAGTGTCTTTTGATTCGATATCTGATATATACTTCCGAGACTTTTGGTTCCTTCTCCATATATACCCCGAATGGTAACACCGTATCGGCCCACTTCTTCAATTAGCTTCTGTATCATTCTCGCAGAAGTCAGCGCCGGTAAAAAAACCATACAGGATGCCCGCATACCCGTTCCTGCATTTGTCGGACAGGATGTCATGTAGCCATACTTTTCATCGTATGCAAATTTCAGATTATCATAGGCTATATCATCAATGTGGCTGGCGGTCTCATAAGCCTGTTCTATATCTGTTCCTGCGGCAATAGCCTGTATCCTTACATGGTCTTCCTCATTAATCATGATGCTGACTGTTTCATCCTCAGATAAAATCAGTCCTGTCGTCTGTTCCTTATCTACAAGGAGCGGACTTACAATATGCCTCTCTACCATGGCTGCCTTATCGATATCACTTAAGGACTTAATATTGCATGAGTAGTATTTTCTGCTGTCATGCTCTGCCAGATAAGGGGTTATCTTCTTCACTTCATTAACTAATTTTACTGCATCCTGTTCCCTGAGCAACGGAGAAAACATGTAATCTTCTAAATTTCTGGCAAGCCTTACACGGCTGGAAATAACCACGTCGCCATCAGGTACTATCTGTTCATACCATTTAAGCATTGTTGGTTTCCTCCTTTTTCAGTTGCCGGATTAAATCCCTAAGCCTGGCGGCTTCCTCGTATTCTTCCTTTTCTATTGCCTGCTGAAGCTCTATGGAAAGTCTCTCTTCCTCAGATAAATCATTTAATATCTTATCCGTTGACGACACATATCCCTTGGGCCGCTTACCTGTATGGGCCTCTGCCCCCTGTATCCCTCTCAGCGTCTTTCCCAGTTCCTTATGGAAGCTCCGGTAACACTGGGAACATCCAAAGCGACCCCTTTGCAGGAATTCATCGTATGTGGTTTTACATTTCTCACAGATAAGATCCGGCTTGCCCTCTCCCTGCTTTTTAGCTGTATTTGTCTGATATGCACCTAACAAAGTAGAAAGCAGACTATTCAGAGTAATGTCCGAATCTAATATAGGTTTTTCCATCTGAAAGGATGTGTAATCTGCCGCACATTCTTCGCAAAGATGCTGTTCCGTCTTTACGCCGTTGATTATCTCCGTATACAATACTTTTGCATCTCTCATCTTACACCTGTCACATATCATAGGGCTACCCCCTTTCAAATTCACTAAATATCTCAGCTATTACTTCATATACATCCTGGCAGTTCAAATTCCTGCATATTGCTTTAGCCAGTATAACCCTTAACTCGTCCTTCATATCCTCTATAGCTTGTATCTTATCGATATCAATAGCAATGACTGCACCTTTCCTGCGATCCAGCTTAATATATCCTTCCTGCCTTAATATAGCATATGCTTTATTCACTGTATGCATATTAATTCCTATATACTCTGCCAGTTCTCTGACGGACGGAAGATTATCGCCTTCCCTGAATTGCGAGGTGGCAATGCCATATATGATCTGATTTCTCAGCTGTATATAAAGCGCCTCATCACTATTAAAATCAATCTTCACATACATATTAACACCTCCATCTGCCGCTTTAACAGCAAGTATAATATCAACGTAAACCGATAATTCATTATACAGATACAAGAATACTCAAGTTATATCTGTTATACACACAGTATAACAGCCGACTGTTCTTTTTGTCAAGTGATTTAATTCAAATCATCGTCCTTATATCCCCTTGATTTCAGGTACAAACGGATGGAAACAATAATAAACAGGGCACACAGGGCGCTAAGCAAAGCTATAATAATTGCTGCCTTATTAAGATTAGAACGGTATTCTTCTGAACTTATCTTATCCCCATCCGTTCTGTCTTCCGGTACATAAGCAGCGGTTTCCTCAGCTACATAACGCTGCATGGTTTTTTCGATTTTATCGTATTTATAAAAACCTGTCTCACCTAATTCATTCTCGGCATATATCAGTAAAAATTCACTGTCCAGCTGCTCCGGTGCATACACCGGAATGGAGATACCCGATATAATAGTTCTGGTCTTTGTGTATCCATTCGGTATCTTAACACTTTCTGAGGGTTCAATTATCTTATATTTTCCACCATATACTGCGAAGATTTCATCTCCTGCACGAACTACCTCAAAGCTTCCGTGTCTTTCATCAGGTATAATGGGATTCGTGTCTATTCCCTCATCCGGCGCACTTTCTCTCCCAACATGGATAGTATATTCTATGACCTTTCCTGATTCCGCAATCACAGTTATTCCAACTTTATTTTCTCCCTCTGCCAGGGATTCATTCCCAACCACACGGACGGTAGCCTTCTCATCCTCGGGAAGCGCTACTACCACCAGTCTTTCCGTCTCATACCCTACAACCGCACTGTATTCATATACATTCTTGTCAAATGCCGGGCTTAGTTCATTCGGACTGATTTTCAGGGATGCAAGATTCGCATTATCCGATGCCGTCTGGGCTGCCTTCACTTCCAGCTCAAGAGGATTGCTGGAAACAGACATGGGAAGCCCTGTGTCATAATCGTATACCATAATCTGACCACTGAATTCTATCTCACACTTTCCTACCTTCAAAGCCTGAAATTCCAGAGCATATTTTCTGCTGTCTTCACCATCAGAGAAATTTATATCTGCAATTTTTAAAAAGCCGCTGCTTCCCGTGATAAAAGATACACCGCTTTTATATTCCAGTATATCCTCATCATAGGTTAAATTTGCTTCAACATCTTCAAACATTGCATCGGAACTGATATTGATATACACATATACGGTATCACCCACGTTTACCTGGCTTTTATCAGCAGTAATCTCAAGATTTGCACTGGCTGCTCTTATTGTACGAATATTCAAAACTCCGCCTGTTATAACCAGCAGGCAAAATAATAATACTTGATAAACTCTTCTTTTCATTACTTTTCCCCCTTTTGCTTAATAATAACATATTGATTTCAATAAACAATATAAAATTTAATAAATTCCGGCCGGCAGGCTTACACCTTACCGGCCGGAATTATTTTAAAAATCCGGTAATTCCAGCCTGTAAATTTTAGTGGTTCAGGCTGCTATATTACTCTCTTACAATATTAATGACGTAATTTGCTATATCTCCGTTCTCTGCTATTACAGGTATAATTATCTCATTATCTCCTGATGCCAGAGGGATATATCCGCCTCCAAGTACATTGGCTTTCTTACTTACTGTTGTTGTCTTAATCTGCACAGCTTCCGTATCCTTGCCCACAATCAGATAATAATTATATTCTGTCTGGTCGAATGTAGGTGTAATCTTAAACTCCTTATCATTCAAGTCAAAAATCTTCAGACTCTTTAACCGGTTATTCGGATTAAACTGTGTTGTAGGTCTGGGTGACAGATTCGCCGGCATATTCAAATATACAGGTATGGAGAATATAACAGGTGTTCCGTCCATGCTCCCATATGCTGCTGCAATCTTCTTGGCTTCCGCCCATGGCGCTTCCACATTCGTCATGTATTGATGAAAATAAGTGGATATGGGTGTTACATTGAACTTCTGCAAATAAACCGTGTCCTGGCCTCTGTTAATATACGTGCTTCCAAGGAAATATGAGCCTCCCACAATTGACCTGTATGGGCTTGTCCATGGAATCATATACTTTTCATTGTTTGCCGCATTTTTCGTTCCGTTCTTGGCATAAGTGAGGCCATTGGCAATTGCGCCTCCACCAGGGCTGTCATTAGCTCCTATATTATAAAAATTATAATATCCCTCGTAGCCTTTATATGTTCCTGATACACTGTTACTCAAGGTTGCCGGTCCGGTCACGACCTCCTGTTTTACCCTTGCAGCCAGATGATACGGACTTACTCCCGAATATTCTGCTGCCTTTATAAAGGTCTCGGCATATGTATAGGTCTGCATATTTCCCAGTTCATCCAGGAATGTATAGGAGGCATTGTGCAAGGCTGTCCCTTTTAGCACATTCTCTACGCCTGCCTTGTCCTGGTATCTGCTTTGGTACTTCAGGAGCTCGAATTGAAAGATGGTGTCCTCCTGAAGGAAATTCCTTGGGTCCATATAATATTCAATTGCCGCTCTTGAAGCAGTCACCCAATAGGAGCCGTCATATACAATGAATTTATCTGTTTTCCAGTCGTAGGCCCCCTTATCAAACGACAGCCATTCAGCGCTTTTTGAATTAGGTATTGTATTCTTACCCGGAATACTTTCTTCATTCATCACCGTATTCCAGTCAAGGCCTGTATGATACGCCTCAAACACCCAATTGGGATGAATGGCATGAAGTTTTCTTAAAGCCTCTTTATAGCTCTCCGGAAATCCCTGCATACTGAGCCTTGTCTCAAAATCAGCATCATCCGGTATCTGCGGAATAGGCGTCGGTGTTGGAACAGGCGTCGGATTCCCACCGGGGATCTGCGGTGTCTGTCCGGGTGCCCAGGGATTTTCTACCCCCGGAGGCAATTGTGCGCCGACATATATGTATTCAGCTTTTACATCTCCTGTTATATTGTCAAAAGTGATATTATACCACGTCTCACCATTTACCCCTATTGCCCTATTCACCTTGACCTTTGCACCACTAAGCAGCAATACCGGTTGTCCGTATGCATCATATAAAAATTGGTCACTTACCAGCCGATTCATGTACATATTAAGATATACTGTATTACAGACATATCCGTCCATCCCATCAACATTTGCATAGACCGGATTATTCGAAATCTCTAAAATCTGCCCCGGTGTCGGCGTTATAGTGGGAATGGGTGTAGGACTGAGAACCGGCGTAATCGTCGGTATGGGTGTTATTACAGGTGTAGGC
>JAEZXP010000055.1 GCA_023419655.1 Bacillota bacterium
CAAAGGACTTAGGCCTATTGGAAGGCAAAATCAGAGAATTATTATAATCATATTTGTAAATAACAGGGGGCTGATAAAACAGCCCCCTAAACACTTATAAGCTATGCAGATTCAATTGCGGAATGCATCATATGATTTCCTGGATATATCCTATTTGATTTCCAGGTAATCGATAAACGCATCCCATTGGCCATTATCGGCTGTTACAATCAACTCGACTGTCTGGTTGCCCGTACCATGACTTACATTGTTAATTGTATATACCGCCGGATTGTTATCGCCATAGTAGAAGGTGCCCTTATGCTGCCCTCCAATCCTTAAGTCAACCCTTGCCATGTTCGAATTATTCGAGCAGCCCTTAAGGGAGAAGCTATGGGTACCGCTTGAGAAATTCTGGGTAAAGGATACTTTGTCATTATTGGCATAGAGTGCCACCCCGGAGAAAGGATTGTTTATTTTGCCTGCATACGGTCCGCTTATGGTCATGTTCTCACACTCCACTTTGATAGTTCCTCCGCTCGGAGGGGGTGTAGGTGTGGGTGTAGGATTGGAACCGCCGCCGCCGATACTCAGTGTATGGCTATACACATCGGCACTGCCGCTGCTTTGATATCCTTCTACGGTAAGTGCTACTTCGTACATCTTCCCAAGAGGCATTCCCCTGCTTTCCCATGAATTAAAATGCTGGCTGACAGATATTGTTCCGCTGGTACGTTTGGATGTGCGCACACTCCAGTACTGTTGGAAGGTCTGAGTGCCCTTGATTGAAGGTTGATTTACCCTGGTTGTTTCATAGATATCATAGGTACCGCCATCAACAGTAATTGTGGCCTTTGATGAGGCTCCCGGAGGACGCCAGCTACCCCAGCTATCAACTATGTAATATTCTACAAGCGGACTGGTTGTCCAACCATAGATACATAGGTAAGAATTGCCGTTTGGAGAATAAGTAGCCCCATAATTAACAGAGATATTCCCGAGCTGCTGATGGGTCTGCGTCTCGTTAAACTTCTTACCCTTGCGGAACAGTGCATTATTAATGTTGCTCCACTGACAGCTGAATGTTCCCCCACTATTGAGGGTCATGCTGGTAGTTCCGGAATCCTTCCAAAGCTCATAATCGTATCCATCATGGGTTCCTGTCTGATTGTTTGTGATTGTAGTCGCAGCTTGTACGTGAAATGCAGGTAAAATCATAGTCATAACCATAAGCACGGATAGAAATAGTCTTAATCTTTTCTGTTTCATGATTTTCCTCCTTTCTGATTGGTTTAACCAATCGACAATTCGCTGATAAAGATAAAACTACGGTAACTACATATCCTTTGCTATAATAGAAAACAAAGCCACCCCTCGAGGCTTTCTATCCATTATCCATAGCAAAGCCATACGGTAAATATTTACATCGTTATCTTAACATATATTAACTATTTGTGCAACATTTTTTTATATAATTTTTAACAATATTTTTTCTCATAATTTTGCATAGTAAATACAAAAAATATGCGAGATATTTTAGTATTATCTCACATATAAAAAATTGCAATACATTATTTGTATGGTTGTTTTGCTTAATTGAATATATTGTTGCGAATGCATGTTCATCTTATACACTTTATTATATACTTAGATAACTCTATTTTATCTATACCAATTGTCCAATTAAAGTTTATTACCAGCCCTTATATCCTGCAAATTGTTCTCCCATTATATCTCTTAAAGTATCTTTCACACTGTCTTTGGTTCCGACATACTGAACGATTATGCTTCCCTTTTTGAAGAAATGGGGATAAGATACCCAGCTGACATTCTTTCTGGTACGGCCATTATTATAGCCGCATCCGCCTTCATCGATATTGCCTGCCTCACTTTCCATCTTCTTATCACTGTTAAACAGATAGATATCAAGCACCTCTTCACCAATTGTCATCCTCTTTCTTGTAGCCGGAAGAAAATCTTCGTCTGCGTCCATTACTTCAAACACATATCCCCTGTCTTTCATTGCAGCTTCAAAATCCTCAAGACCAAAAGTACTTTCACCTTTGTTTCGATTACCGCACCCCGACACGATTACTGCAATCAGGAATACCATCATCAGCATTATAATCTGTGGCTGCTTTCCCCTCATAAAACCTTCCTCCCAACGAATCTATGATTTATTAAT
The DNA here is from genome assembly GCA_023419655.1 of Bacillota bacterium. Lineage (GTDB taxonomy): Bacteria > Bacillota > Clostridia > Lachnospirales > Lachnospiraceae > Mobilitalea. The sequence goes on from JAEZXP010000055.1 coordinate 2,165, forward strand.
CATTAGACGCAAAACAAAGAAATAGCGTTCCTTACTTCTGGGAAAGTATTCCATGTTGCCTATATCTTCCCATTATATCATCATATATATAACTTACATCCGAATCATCTGCTATCGCCTTCATAAAATATCCTTCAGTGTGTAGTTGCCTGCCCAGCTCTACTGCGCGGCTATCAATCTTCTTCCAGGCGTTTAATAAGGCATCGACTCTTGCATGGATTCTCATGCATTCATATGCCGATTGCATGATTAATTGAAAGGCTTCCAGCTCACTATCAGCTTTTTCTATATTAATTCCCTTATTTTTTATGTAATCCATCTTATCATTGAGGTTGGCAGCACCGGCAAATCCATCTCTGGCTCCATAGGTTAAGTTACGTATATTCATCATGACCATGGTTCCAAAGCACATGGGACACGGCTCCATCGTTGTATATAATGTATAGGTTCTGATATCCGGATGCTCATATTCCTTTAGCTGAATCATCGCTGTCATCTCCGCATGAGCTATATTGGTACCCGCCAGGACATTTGTACTGTTCCTGTCAAATATCCTGTTTCTGCCCTCTGAAATTATCTCGCCGTTACGGTTGGTTATAACCGTACCTATCGGTATTGTACCTTTTTTATAAGATTCCCATGCCAGCTCGAATGCCCGCTTCCATGGAATGCTTAAATTATCCCACATCGCTTTCTCCTCTTTCGTTAAAAATTATAAGCCCTTGAACATCGATATTATCTGCAGCTTGGCAATCACTCTGTATCTATAATTGCTGCAACTCTTGCCATGGACGCCTCAGCCCTAATCTTTAACGGAAAGGCAATTACCTCAAAGTTATTTACATTGATAAGCTCTGACAAACTCGTCAGGTTTTCTATTATCAATATGTCCTTTGCAAATAATTTCTTATGTATCTCAAAGGGGTAATTATCTGGTGACGGCAAATCCATTCCCAGCATTTTTATCTTTCTTTCAGCAAAGAAATCCGCCATCTCTCCATCAACTACCGGATGCCCGGTATAGTATTCTTCCGTTCCATATTTATCACCATGGCCTGTAAACAATAATACAATATCATCCTCTTTCACCATAGCTGAATATTCAGCCTTGAATTTTATAATGCTTTCACCCCTGACATCAAGCAAAACCCCTCTGCCGGTGAATCTGTCTAATGGTATCGCATGGATATATGTCTCCCTGTCCGTCAAATGCATAGGGGTATCGATGTGCGTTCCTGAATGCATCCCTATTTCCAGCTTAAAGTTAACATACTTATCTTTATCTAGGAATTTATCCTGATAAAGCCTGACCTTATCGTCATAAGGATGAACAGGCATAGCATTGAATATATCCCGGCTAAGATCAATATATTTTTTCATGGCTTTTCTCTCTTTCATATAATATTAAGCTTCTATATTATAAATTATCGTCACTATCATCCTAATGCATCCTATATTCTTTCTGATACCTATCTAATCGTACCTCCATGAAAATTACATTCATATACCTTTTTATTGTCTTTATAGATATCTTCATGACCTGTAAACCATCCAAAATCCCCTTCGACAATGCATTTATACTCAAAGCTCCCATTCCTATAGTACCGTGGTCCTCTATAGGGCATATCCTTTGGTACATTCGATAAGGCTTCCTTTAAAAAATCTCCCTCAAATTCTTCCTCTAATACTCTGCCGCAATAATTCATGGACCAAATGGGGATAGAATCTTCCCACACAGCCTCTTCTCCGGCAAACGAGGCTCCTCCAAGGTAGGTATCAAGATATCTTAAATTACCATCCTGATATTCCAAATCATGTGAACTTGGCCTTGATGATTTAGATTCCGCACCCTTACCCGCATATGTAACCTTTTTAGCATCGATTAAAAAATCAATTATTCTATCCATAAGCATCTCCTTACCGAGGGTCATTCCCAATCTATTTCTTTAATAGCCCTGTGTCTTTCAAATATTCATAAAGCTCCTTATTATCTCTGACATCCTCTCCCTCTCCCGAACAGCCTATCTCTATCCCTTTCTCAGAATCTGAAATCATAGGACCAGTCGGCATAAAGGAGATGAATGCCGGAGGCTTCATATATCCTCTATATAGTTCTTCGCCGTCAAGGTAAAATGCAAATTAGTCGGGATAAAAAACCCCTAAAATCTGTGACCCGCCGTAAACGAAGCTGTCATCATCCAATACGATGTCTTTATCTGGTAAGAATTCATCTGTAAAAGCGATGGCATGGGTTTTCCATTCGTAGCTCTTTATATCCTTTCCTGTGAAGGCAGGCCTCTCATCCCTGACAAATTCGTTACTTCCCTCTACATGCCTGAGAACATATAATTCCAGCTTCGTTTTATCCGACTTACCACAGCCGGATAGAGCTGCTGCCATTGATAGAATGGCTATTAAATTAAACGTAATCCGCATCCATTTCTTCATATTTGACTCCATCCGGATATCTCCTTGTAGAATGCCGCAATGGCCGCTTCCATATATGGATTTAGCCACAGATACCCTATCCCCAAAGTAAAAATACATAGAATGCTCCAGCCTATGAAGCTAAAACGCAGGCAAAACAATCTCCATCTATTGCCTCTCATCATTTCCTTCGAAGCTGCAATCGCTTCATTTACTCCATACTCCGGATTCTCA
>JAEZXP010000063.1 GCA_023419655.1 Bacillota bacterium
CCGTACTTTGCCTTAATTAATATAATCAGGTCGGCAGCTACACTATTAATTCTCAGATACTCATATGCTTTTAAAGTATCCCTGATAATGCCCTCCTCCTCAATGGAATCCACCGATAGCAGCAGAATCGGATTGTCACCGGATATACCAAACTTCCAGAGAAAGCTCTGTTCCTTCCGATTCCTTATAATATTCTGCTCCGGCCCACGAAAACTGTAGGCAGGATAGAAAATCGGACTGATAAGATTCTGGACGGTATTAAGCTGCGCCCTGCTAATCTCCAGATACTTTAATTCAATCTCACTTTGCAGCCTGTATTTCTCCAATTGGTCATCGATTCGGTAAGGTGCATTCAGCTCTTCTCCAATCTTTACCGCCTCTTCCCTGCTTTCGCATACTCCTGTCAGAAAGACCAGCACAGCCTCTTCTTTAGGTTCCAGATTAAGCGTACACCTCAGGCTCATAATAGGGTCATTGCAAAAGCCTGCCGTATTGGAAAGTGCCCTGCTGTACATAACAGCATCCGGATATTCCATTGTATTATTCCTGCCTATGAATTTCATCCTGTCATTTTCATATTCTATCGGGTACAAAAGCTTTGCGTCTGTTCTCACCAGATGCATCACATAAGGTTTTTCGATGTTTTTATTACTTCTTCGTTTGGACAGGAAGATACCTTGCTCCTCAAGATATTCGCTTTCAATGAATAATTTGTTAAATGCAGGATGGCTTAGCTCCGCCATGTGGCTGTCACTTACCACCTCCAGATAGCTGGTAATCTCAAGCTTTTTCGTTTGTCTGCCCAGGTTTTTAATTAAGAGCTTCCTTATCTCCATTGTGTGTTCCGGCGATAGGCTAACGGTAGTAAGGGTTACGATATCTCCGTCTCTTCTCTTAAATTCTATTCTATCATGTGAAAATACCACGTTATACTCATCCGGCTCCAATCTGGTCGGATGGTAGGTGCTGCTCCATACTCTGTTATGGTCGGCATCCTTGATATAAATATAATTCCCGGTGTTGGCATAGGGGTCCGGTCTCCAACGATACAGCATTCTGTCTCTGTAGCTGCTAAAGCCATCCCCATCCGAAGTAATCATCAGAGAATATTTCTTACCCGACAAATATCCGGCTACCGGAAGCTTTGGTGCGGTCTGGCCTACGTACCGGTTATCATATTCCGTCTCCCTAAATTTCAGATGGCTGAAATTAATCGTATATCCCCTCCTGGCTATTGATACCAGATAGGTTTGTCTCTTTTCCTCCAGCAGGACTTCCGCCGCTTTTATCATAGGTTCTGCATGGAATCTTTTTTGCATAATATTATGATTCAGATAATTATTGATTGCAACCAGATTCATACCCTGATGATGAGCCATAAAGGATTTAACAATCCGGTAAGGTGTCATCTCCCTGGCATCCGGTCCGTCAAAATCCACTGACTCATAATATCCATACTCACCGTATACTCCCATCGCCTTCAAGCGCTTCAGATTGTTTATGGAAGCTTCGCAGACGTATTCCAGTGCAAGCATGGAAGCATAGGGCGCTACAACCAGCGAGGTTCTTCTTACCGGCTGCAGCCTCAGCTTGGGAACCCCAAAAGCCTTGTATTGATAATTCGAATACAAATCAAATCGGAAATACTGTGATTCTGAAATTCCCCAGGGTATTTTCATCTGCCGCGCAAATTCTATATGCTGCCGGATTGCCGCCCGGGCCGATTCAGAAAAAACAGAATCCTTATACTCCCTCATTACCAGATTCGGCATCAAATATTCGAACATGGTACCGCTCCAGGAAACAAAGCATGGAACTCCCTTAATCATCGTAAGCGGCCGCCCCAGCTTATACCAATGCTTTATGGGAACTTCACCCCTGGCCACCGATATAAAGCTGGTCAGGGATGATTCAGAAGCAATCAAATCGTAACAACCGGCGTCAAGCGTCTGCGAATCCACATGGTAACCAATATGAAACAGCATTCGCTTTTCATTATATAAGAAACTAAAATCTGCATTGTCCAGAATGCGGTCTATCTTCTGAATAAGCTCTCTTATTTTATTGATGGCTGCTCCGGCCTTTTTATTTCCTTGTTCCTCCAGCTGTCTTAGCGTGGGACAGCTGACGAAGCTGCTGTCCTTTAGCCCAAATGCTGCTGCCTCCTCAGAGAAGCTGTCTATCACAGACGTAATTCTTTTAAGCCATCTAATCTTTTCGCGATTCAGGCAATCTCTGCCGTCTGATTTCTCACATATATTTCGGATATCCCCGATAAACTCACCGATATCCTTATATTCCGTCTTCAGTTTCCTGTCAAAACCGCCCAGTAATAAGAAATCCTGCAGTACCTTAACACTGCTGTGATAAAAAACCGGTTGGTCTATCTGCTGTGCCAGCCCGTTTTTTAAAGCAATCAGATGCCCCAGAAAATTGCCGCTGTCAACGGTTGAGATATAAGCCGGAGGTAATATCTGTAATGTATTTATATCATACCAGTTATACAGGTGTCCGTTATATTTCGGAAGATTCATGACGGTGCTTAACAAATTATCTGTCGAATGAATGACAGCTCCCAAGGTCTCCATCCCCAAATCCCTTGCAGATAAGATGGAGAGAAGCTGCAGGCCTATATTGGTTGGCGAAGTCTTCTCACTCACTCGCTTTCTGTATGATTGCTGAAAGTTATCAGGACATAACCCGTTATACTCCTTTGTTGAAAATTCCTTGAAGAACAGCCAGGTTCTAAGAGCCGTCTCATTTAGCAATTCAAGACTCTCCGGAAGTTCTTCCTCGCAGTTATCCTCCTTTGGAATACTGATATAATACGCTGTTAAAGAGGCCGTCATCCATAGCAGGGACAGCGAACCATATAGTGTGAATTCTAAAGCGGTAATCTCTTTTCTTACTATCAGCACGATAAGCAGAGCTGCCGGTATCAGGGTACTCCACATGGATAGGAAGTACCCTTTTTTTGTATTAATAATGGAGGCATCCACGCTTTCCGCAGTATTCCAACACAGCAGATTTCTCTTGCTGACAATCAGCCGAAACAGCGTTCTTATCGCCGCATCCATTGCGATATACGCTCTGTAAGGTGTTAATATCAATTCCAGAAAAGTCCGTTCCAGCATAAGCGCCAAATCTTTGAAGAAGCTCCTATATACAAACGCAAGCTTTGGTCTGAGCAGCTTTTGATTGAGAACGGAGATTATCATAACGGCAGCATTGAACATATCGCTGAAAAACACCAATGGAATCCAAAGCAGGGGCAGCTTATACATCCAGGCAGCACTAAGCAGAATCAGGATTGTTTTGCTGAAAGGAACCATGCTTCTTCGCAGGTTATCCGCTATCTTCCATTTTGATAAGGCACAGACCTTTCTGTGGTCGGCTGTTTTTCGTAAGAATAACCAGGGTAAAAGCTGCCAGTCTCCCCGAATCCACCGATGCTCCCTCTTGGCATATGACAAAACACTGCCCGGAAATGTGTCCATAATTTTTACGGAGCTGGAAAATGCTGTACGGGCATAGCAGCTCTCCAATAGGTCATGGCTTAATACACTGTTTTCCGGTATCGCATCATGCAACAGGGTACGAAAAGCCTGAACATGATAAATTCCCTTTCCAACATAGGTGCCCTGGTTGAATATATCCTGATAAATATCGGATATCACCGTGGAATAATGGTCCAGACCTGATTGTCCGCCAAAAATCATGGAAAACAGGCTGCCCTTCTTATCAATAATGTGGTTTCTTACAGTGGGCTGGATGATAACATATCCTTCCTTAACCCGCCTTTTCTGCATATCCAGGACAGGCTGATTTAAAGGATGGTCAATCAAGCCAACCAGCCTTGCTGCATTATCCCATATTAGGTTCGAATCAGCATCCAGCGTAATAACATATTTCACGGAATTCAAAAGCTCACTGCTGCAATGCAGCAGCGAAAAGCTGGTTTCCTCACTTTTCACCCCGCATAGAAGGCTGTTAAATTCCTCCAGCTTCCCCCTTTTTCTCTCCCAGCACATAAAGCAATTCTCTGACTCATTCCATTTGCGTTTACGGATAAACAAAGAGAAGCGCCGGCAGGCAGAGGGATGCTCACTATTTAGCTCCTCCAGGCGGTTAATAAGCGCCTCCGTGATGATACTATCCTCCGGAATCGACTGTTCCAATGCATCCCCATAATCAACCAGCAGCGCATAATAAAGATTCTGCTGACGGTTTGCCAGATATAACTTCTGTAATCGTTCCAGATAATCCAGCCCCTGCTCCCTGGAAGATAGAATAACCGGCATCACAACAAATGTCCTTGCATGGTCCGGGATGGATTTCACATAGTCCATGGCAGGAAGTTCCCTTACCAGAATACGCCGTGTGAACAGAAAATTTGATATTTCCGTGGCAATACCAATCAGTAAAGGCAGTGCAGCAAATAGCAACAGGATAGATTGATACCTGTTAAGCATCGTGTTCCTGTGTATCAGAATTGTAAAGCCTGATATCATGCCACAGAGTATCAGAAAGGACACCAGAAAGTAAAGGAAGCCCTTTACGTTCTTCTTCTCTGTCAGTTTTTCCGGGAGAGCCTTCCCCTTAATACGGCATTTTAAAAGAGGATATCCCTTGCCAAGCAGATAGCTTCCCACATGGCGGGAGTGGCTTAAGTCCTCTCTGCCTTCCCTGGATAGCTCAAGACAAGCCTCGGCAACCTCCTCTTCCTCCATATCATAGCGATGCGCCAGCCTCACGACTATTCCCCGGTACATTCCCTTACTTTTAGAATCCATGGAAGCATAATAGCCCTCCGGGTCCTTTGACAGAATATTCTCAAGGATTGATACTTCTTCAAACAGCGCCTCGCTGTCCATCTCATTCATTTCCCTCAGGCTGATAATCAAGGTCCTGATTGCAGCCTCCTGATTGGCTGCAATCCTTCCCTCCTCTTTAAACAGCTCGCTAAGCGTCATTTGAGTTCCTTGCGAGGAACAGTGATATTCCAGATACTTGTTAATCAGGTCATGGTGTATTGACATGTTCTTGAGAATATATAACACATGGGCATGAAAGGATAATGCCTCTTTACAATCCAAGCCTTGCTTCATAAGAAGCCTGAAAATATCCGCATAGCCCTCATCTGTACCTATCTTTTCTTTAACAAAGATATCTGCCTTCGCTTTAAGCTTAATAATCCGGATTATTTCCTCCGACACCTCAATAATACTCTCCAAAAGACAAAAGCCGATAAGCTCCGGAAGTACCCACAGCTCTTTATCACTTAGCTTACAATTTGTCTGATACGCATTTACCATGGCAGATATATTTTCTCTGTTCAGATGACCTTGTGACTGTGATACCATACTTTTTGCCAATACATAAATTCTGGGAAAACCCTTGCATTCCCCATCTTTTAATATCGGTAATCTTTCATAACCGATACCTGAGGAACGTATCCTCTTGATTTCCCTATACATAATCTGAAAGTTATCAAACAGCCATTTGGCGGCTGGAATCAGTGATATAATATCAGCGGATACGGATGATATATTCCTTCTGATTCTGTTCAATTTTTTATATGCAATCTGATTATAATCATCCAGTACAAAATTAAATCCTGACCGCTTTACCTTCACATGCTTTAAGGCAAGCTCCATCATCTTCTTTTCTAATTCCTTCGGTCCGCAGGTATCCTCATCTTTTGTCTGCAGATGTATTTTTCTTCTGAAATAAAAAAAGCGATAATAGAAATACCATAAAATAGCACATACCAGTAACACGGATATAATCAGGACTGATATACCAAACGGTCCCTTTGTAAAAAACCGAATTCCTTCCTTTGTTGTCAGCAATTTTTCTGCTCCTCCTAAGATGAATCTAGTTCTTATTATTCCACTTTTAATAGCAATTACTTATTATCTTCATAAATTTGAAAATTATAAAAAAGACTATCATAAAATAGCATCCGGTACACAGATGTACCGGATGCTATTTTGCGACAGCCTTTCATTCGAATACAGCAAAAGCTTATTATCTTAATCCAATTCCATAATTATTAAGGACTGCCAGCAGTCCATCCATCATATTCTGAATCTCATAACCCTCTAAGGTACGTTCCATGGATACGAATTCAAAGCGGACAGTTACGCTCTTCTTGCCCGGAAGCAGCTTTTCATCCTCAAAAATATCCACCAGATAATATTTATCAAGGTACTCACAGGAATATTCCTTAATATATCCTGAAAGTTCTTCATAGCGCATAGCCTTATCGGTAAGAAGACTTAAATCCATGGTAACACCGGGGTATTTTGACACTTCCTTATATTGCAGGGGAACTGCCTCCACCTTCTCCATCTCATCGATATCTATCTCGGCAAAGGCAACATTTAACTTCTTATCAATATTGTTCTTTATCTTAGGATTCAGTACGGAGAAATATCCTATCTTCTGGTCTTTTAAGCAAATGCCTGCTGAATTTACAGGGTGCACATAATCGTATCTGTTAATTGTATTGTCCTCCGTGAATACGGGCATTCTGTTCTTTATACTTAAAAGAACCTGCTCGACGGCCTCCTTAAGCTTAAAGAATACCTCTTTTTCATCCAGTATCTTGCTGGCAATTACAATACCAAGGCGCTTTTTCTCATTGCACAGGCCCTCCGTATTCAGTCCGTCCGCAACACGGCCTATCTCATACATTCCCATCTCCGGATTGGTATCGGCATTCTTATATACAAAACCAAGCAGACTTGGAATAATTGTAGAGCGAATCGTATCATTTTCTGCCGTTACCGAGTTAACGATTCGGATATTCGGCTCCGTATGGATTCCCAATTCCTTATTCATCTTGCTCTCATACCAGATATAGCTGTGAACCTCATGCATATCATACTTATCCGACAGCATAAGCTTTATCTTGTATTCATTGTCTCTTTCAACACTGTGGCGAATAGGTGACAGCAGGCTCTTCGTCGAATATATCTCAAAATTATCATATCCGTAGATACGGGTAATCTCCTCTACGATATCCGCCTTTATCGTCACATCCTTGGTAGCACGCCATGAAGGTACAACCACACTAAAGCTGTCCTTACTCCTGCTGACATCAAAGCCCAGCGCCGATAAAGTCTCTTCCATCATCCCGGCAGATATATCGATTCCTGTATATTTGTCTACATATGCCTTATCAAAGTCAATCGTAATCTTATCATAATGCTTCACATAAGCATCGGTAAGGCTTGAGGTAACCTTAACCCCTGTGTCGATGTCCATGAGCAGCTTCATAAAACGTTCGATGGCCAGTGTCGTCATCTCTGGGTCAAGGGTCTTCTCATATCTGGAGCTGGCATCGGTTCTAAGTCCAAGCCTTGTTGCTGATTTGCGGACACTGGTGCCGTCAAAGTTAGCGGACTCAAGCAGCACTGTGGTTGTATCATCCGCGATAGATGACAGCTCACCGCCCATAATACCGGCTATACCTATCGGCTCTTTCGTATTGCAAATCATCAGGGTATCCGTATCCACCTTTCTTGCCGCTCCGTCCAGGGTTAAAAAGTCAATCGGCTGTGCAAATGTCTTAACACGGATGTCCGACACTTTTCGATTATCATAAGCATGCATCGGCTGCCCTATCTCCATCATCAGATAGTTGGTAAGGTCGGCAAGAAGATTGATTGGGCGCATACCGCAGTAGGTCAGGCGAATTCTCATATTAATGGGAGATTTCTTCTTTGTGATATTCTCCATCGTAATGCAGCTGAAACGGTATACCCTATCCATATCCTCCTCCTTAAGGTCAATCGGTGCCAGGCTCTTATATGCCGCCGTATCCACCACCTCCAAAGGCTTTAAAGGCCGCTTGTTAAGAGCGGCAATCTCCCTGGCAATACCGTAATGTCCCCATAAATCCGGACGGTTTGTAAGGGATTTATTATCAACCTCAAATACGATATCCTCAAGCGCCATAAATTCCTTAATATCGGTACCCAAAGGATAATCCTCTTCTAAAATCATAAGGCCGGAATGGTCATCACTAATTCCCAGCTCCTTCTCCGAGCAGCACATGCCACGGCTTACAACACCGGCTATGGGAACCTCTTTGATTTCCAAATCACCGACCCTGCCGCCAAGCTTTGCAAACGGCACCACCGCACCTGCGAATACATTGGGGGCTCCGCAGACCACCTCCACAACCTCCGTACCTATGTCAACCTTCACCAGATGCAGCTTCGCAGAATTAGGATGGTCGTTTATCTCGATAATCTTTCCTACAACAACATCCCTGATATTTCTGCCCATCTCATATATATCTTCTACCTCAGCGGTGGATAAGGTGAAACGGTTAATAAGCTCCTTTATATCCACTCCGCTCAGGTCTGTAAATTCTGAAATCCAATTCATTGATATTAACATCTTAACCCTCCATTCTTATTCGAAATTACGCTCTATCTGGTAAACTGCTTCAATTGCTTTAGATTACCGCTGTTGAAGAGACGAATGTCTTTTATATTGTATTTCATCATGGCAAGCCTTGTCAGTCCAAGACCAAATGCAAAGCCTGTGTATTTCTCCGGGTCGATTCCGCCCATACGAAGTACGTTGGGATGAATCATTCCGCAGGGCAGAAGCTCAAGCCATCCGGATTGCTTACAGGTCGGACATCCGGTTCCGCCGCAGATAGCACAGTTGATATCCAGCTCAAAACCTGGTTCCACGAAGGGGAAGAAGCCCGGTCTCAGCCGTACCTTTACATCCCTTTCAAATACCTCGGATAATAATACCTTCATAAAATAAATCAGGTTTGATATGGAGATATCATCCCCTATCATCATTCCCTCTAACTGGAAGAAGGTATTCTCATGACTGGCATCCATATTCTCATTTCGAAAGCATCTGCCCGGGAATAAAACCTTTAAGGGCTCTCCGGCCTTCGGTGCGCCGTACTTTCTCATAATGGTGTTCTGCGCTGCGGAGGTATGGGTCTTTAATATCTGACCGTTTTCCAGATAGTAGGTATCCTGCATATCCCTTGCCGGATGATTCTTCGGAATATTTACTGCCTCAAAGTTATTGTATTCTGTCTGTATCTCAAGCCCATCCTCAATGATAAAGCCCATGGTCTTAAATATATCTTCAATCTGTTTCTGGACAATTGTTATGGGATGAAGGGTTCCCGCTTCCCTGCTGCCGGGTATGGTATAATCATAACGCTCGGCCCTCTCAAGCTCTCGCAGATACTCCTTCTCTTCCAGGGTCTTTTGATATTCGGCGATGGCCTGCTCTATCTCCTGCTTTAGGCTATTCACCTGCATTCCTGCCGTCTTTTTCTCATCAGGCGTTAAATCACGCAGATTTTTTAATTCCTCTGTTACCAGTCCTTTCTTGCCAAGGAAGGATACTCTGAGCTTTTCAAGCTCTCCTTTTGAATCAACGGCATTCAGTTCATCATGAAACTGCTGCTTAATCTTATTCAGATTTTCTAACATTGCACTTCCTCCTCAATTCATTGTTATTCCTTTTCTTATTTTTCTCAATAAAAAAACTCTCCATCCAAAGGGACGAGAGTATCGTGGTACCACCCAAATTCAAGTCTTTATTCATTCTTTCTAAAGACTCCTTCATTGTGTTAACGGAACATCTCCGGCCTATCTTTTATCACCCGGGATATTCCCGGCAATATCTTAAAGGCAACTCCAGTGCCGAATTTCGAGGTATGTCTGAACCCTGGATGTGCTTTCAGCCGATGACACATCCTCTCTGTGGGGAAGAAATACCCTACTAATTCACTTTCATAGTTATTATTCTATTTATTTTACATATCTTAACTGACTGAATGGGAAATGTCAATACCATTCTTAAATTGTCTCTGCTGCAGATACTTGTTGACGGTAAAAACTCTGTCCGTTTCACTAAGGTTCGTTGAAATAAGCACCCTCATATGATAAAATATAAATAGCTTCATTAGGAAGGATGGCAGCCAAGAATTTACATGCTGTGTATGATAATAAAATTTATTCTGAATTTGTACTCTGTACACATAAATTGAATGCCTACGTTAGATTTTGCTAAAAGTAACGATATTCAATTAATATATCTTAAATCAGGCAAGGCTTCATTTCAGACAATTGTCTATGCAGCCTACAATACCTATAAATTTTTAGTTTGATTTAATTGTAATTTGACGTATGATATGTATTACAAGAAAATTCATATTTGTTAACAACAGCAAAGCAGCATATTATACTGATTAAGAATTTGAAGCATAATTTGCTAAAATTGGTATCGGGGGCAAAATAATATGAGCGGAAAAAGAATTCTTATTAAAATTTCTGGAGAGACACTAAGTGGTGATGGCATATCAATCTATGATAAAACCATCATAGATAATATATGTAATGAAATAATCAAAGTAAAAGAAGAGGGCTATCAAATAGCTATCGTTGTTGGAGCAGGTAATTTACTAAGAGGCCGTGATGCTGAAAATTGGGGCATAGATAGACCAGATGCTGATGAAATGGGGATGCTATTTACAGTATCAAATGCACTGATGCTTCGCAACAAGTTAAGTAAACTTGGTATATCCTCTAAGGTCATGACCCCAATGTTATTAGGAGGAATTTCAACCATCTATAACAGGAAAGATGCTATAAAAATGTTAGAGGATAATAATGTAATTATTTTTGGTGGTGGAATAGGCAATCCCTTTGTATCAACTGACTATCCAGCAGTACAAAAAGCAATTGAAATAGAAGCAGATATATTGTTAATGGCAAAGAATATAGATGGAGTATATGATTTAGACCCACGTTTTAATAAACATGCAAAACGTTATCAACAGGTAAGTTATGATACTTGTGTTTCTAATAAGATTAAAGCATGTGATTCATCAGCATTTATGTTAGCAGAGGAATTTGGAGTTACTATGTATTTATATGATGGAAAAGAAAGAAATGCAATTTCCAATATTGTCAAAGGTATGAATATCGGTACTGTAATTAAGAAAAATTGTACGGATGTATTTTATTAATTACCAATTAAGTGGTTTCTTCAATTCGCAATATTTATAAAAGCAAGCTAAAGATATATCAATTGAGCAGAGCATAATTCGCTTTGCTTAAAAATAAAGATAATCATCAATTTAATCCGTTTCTTTTACGGTTGAAAGGAGCATCGATGCGTATCTCTTTTGAAGCAGTATTATCAGCAATTGAATCACGTAAAATTATAAGGCTTCCCATCCGTTCAAGCAAAATGCTGCCCTCCCGCGGCATGGTCATGATTCAGGGAACAATAAACAGTATTGCCTTTCAGGCTCCCTTAGAGCCGGACGGAAAGGGAAGTCACTGGTTTGAAGTCAGTGATGCCCTATGTGAACAAATCAAGGCAGAAACCGGACAGGCAATATCCTTTCACATCGAGCCCGTCAGTGAATGGACCGAGCCGGTTATTCCTGACGATATTATGGACGCCATCATGAAAGAAGGCCTTACCGGACAATGGAATTCCCTTACCACAAGAGCACGGTGGGAATGGCTTCGGTGGATACGTTCCACAGGCAATCCGGCTACCCGTCAAAAGAGAATTAATACGGCCTGCTCCAAGCTGCAAAAGGGTGATAAAAGACCCTGCTGCTTTGATGCAAGCCGTTGTACGGTACCTGAGGTTTCAAAATCAGGTGTACTGTTCGATTAATTATTTTACAATGTTCAATTTCTGTCCTATGATGATATAGTCGGGGTCTTTTATCTTGTTCTCTTTTGCTATCTTTGCAATGGTTGTATTATACTTCTTTGCAAGCTTAAAAAGTGTGTCTCCCTTTTTGACTGTATAAACAGTCTCCTGTTCCAAAACGGCCTCCGAAACGGCTTTCCATTTCGCCTTTAGGGCATACAAGCCATCATTGTATGTTATGACCGTATCCGGCTTAAACTCTCTTTTACCATTATACCAGCCAGCAAATTCATATCCCTTTCTGGTGACTTTGGGGAGGGAAACGGTCTGTCCTGTATAGACTTCCTCTGTAATCACTTTACTTCCGTTATCGGCATCAAAGGTTACGGTGTGGTTCCTGTAAATCTCCGGTTCATATACGGACCACGCAGCCGTATCA
>JAEZXP010000104.1 GCA_023419655.1 Bacillota bacterium
ATTATGCAGCACAAAGTTCATACGAGCAAGGCCAGCCGTTTCTCTTGTAATTTCTTGTCCGTAGATTGCTACATTGGGTGTGCCATCCGTTTTTTTCGGCGCAGCGTCCGCAGCACGAATTAGCAGCGAGCCCGATCCGCACGCAGGATCGTAAAGAGTCTTATCCGTTCCTGTTGCCTGATCAATCCCTATAATCTGTGCTATAATGCGGGAAACTTCGGCGGGAGTATAAAATTGCCCTTTGCTCTTGCCCGAATCTTTGGCAAAGTTTTGCATTAAATATTCATAGGCGTCTCCTAGGATATCATCTCCACCTGCACGGTTATATGTAAAATCAAGCTCCGGCTTTTGAAAAATCTCTATCAGGCCGGAGAGCTTGTCCACAGCCTCTTTATCGGTGCCGAGCTCCTCGCTGTTGAAGTCGGCAATATCTATAATTCCTTTTAATTCGTTTGCTTCTGCGAGCGCACCAATAGCAACATTGTTGCCTTCACCAATATTTTTTGTGCCCTTGAGCTTAATTATATCGTCAAAGCTGCCCCCCTGCGGAACTTCGATGTCCCACATATCGTTGCTCTTAAAACGATCAGAGACATATTTAACGAATAACAATGTCAGGATATAGTCTTTATAACGCGCAGGTTCGACGCCTCCGCGCAGTTTATCACATGCAGCCCATATTTGGCTGTAAATCTCACTTTTCTTGATCGCCATAACCGTTATTTCTCTCCTTGGCCTTTTTTCTGGAGCATGGTTTCCGCTTTAATTCCATGCTGCTCACAAAAGGCAAAGAATACCGACTTTGCCATCTTGTTCGGGTGAGTTTTACCGTTTTCCCACCGATTGATCGTTGCAAAACTGATTTTTAAGGCATGCGCCATTTCTTCTTGGCTCATGCCTAATGTTTCTCGCGTATATTTCACTATTGTTGGAAAATCCATCGGCCTCACCTCATGCATGTATTATAGCACATGCCATAGCAGTTGTCTTCGTTTTTTGATATTTTAATCGCTATTTTGCCACATTTATCACCATTAATCCCTTTTGCCTTGCATATCCACAGTCTGATCGGTACCGCTCATCGTACGCAGTAACGCACACATGCAATAAGCCAATTGATCCACCATATAACGATTTCGCTTTTTCATACACCCATTAGCGTATTCCTCTGAAACGTAGATGACCTCATCGGCTTCGGCAATGATGTTGTGGTATAACCGTTTTTGCTCATCAGTCCAAAACTCATCTTGATTTTTGCAGGGGAGTGAAAAAATCAAGATAAAACGCCGAAAACCCAGTATTCATGCGGGTTTTCGGCGTTGTTTTGTTTATTCCCACTCGATTGTTGCCGGCGGCTTCCCGGTAATATCATAGCAAACCCGGTTCACATGGTCTACCTCACTGACGATGCGCTTTGAGATGTGTCCCAGGACATCCCAGGGAATCTCCACGTATTCGGCTGTCATAAAGTCAGTGGTGGTTACGGCACGAAGGGCAACGGTATAATCGTAGGTTCTTTCATCGTTCTTGACACCTACACTTCTTAGGTTGGTCAGAACGGCAAAGTATTGACTTATTTTTCTGTCAAGACCGGCTTTGGCTATTTCTTCCCGGTAGATATAATCGGCTTCCTGCACAATCTTAACCTTGTCGGGAGTAATATCGCCGATGATTCGAACGGCAAGTCCCGGACCGGGGAAGGGCTGACGGTATACGAGATTTTCGGGAATACCAAGTTCCAGACCGGCTTTTCTAACCTCGTCCTTGAATAAATCCCTTAAGGGCTCGATGATTTCTTTAAAGTCAACATAATCAGGCAGACCTCCTACATTATGATGACTTTTTATAACGGCGGATTTACCAACACCGCTTTCTAAGATATCCGGATAGATGGTTCCCTGAACCAGAAAATCTACACGTCCTATTTTCTTAGCCTCTTCTTCAAATACCCGGATAAATTCCTCGCCTATAATCTTTCTTTTTTGTTCAGGCTCTGTTACACCTGCCAGCTTTTGATAGAAGCGTTCCTGAGCATTTACCCGGATTAAATTCACATCAAATTGCTTTGTAAAGACTTCTTCTACTTCGTCTGCTTCGTTCTTTCTAAGAAGTCCATGGTCGACAAATATGCAGGTCAGCTGCTTTCCGACAGCCTTGCTTATCATTACCGCCGATACGGATGAGTCAACGCCTCCTGATAAAGCGCAGAGAACCTTTTGGTCTTTAATCTTTTCCTGCAGCTGCTTAATTGATGTCTCCACGAAGGAGGCCATATTCCAGCTTCCACTGCATCCGCATGTTCTGTATAGGAAATTTTTCAGTTCATCCATCAGCTTGTCGCCATAATTCATCGTAAGGATGGGAACGCCAATGGTATTTATTTTGGGATCACAGGCTGGAGCATCCGACTCGTTTTTGCTTTCATTTCCTTTGGCAAATATAATTCCTTTTGGAGCCATACCCTTAATCTTTTCAAAATCGGTATGATAGGGTAATACCTCACAATATACATTATATTCTCTAATCCGTCTGGCAACCAACTGACCGTAATGTCCGCCGAAGTCCAGAATAATAATTAACTCTTTTTCCAATTTTAAACCTCCTAACTTAGTTAAGTATCGTTTACAATGATTCATGCCTAAAAAAGTATGATTAATAATACATCATTTTATTATAAACCGCAAGTCTAATGAGTTTTGTGCAAATATTATTTTTGTAGGATTACAATACATGTGTTACAAAACTAAATAAAAAATACGGAAATGCTCTTTTGTGTTATATTTAAGTCACCACAACCAAAATCAACCCAAGAAAGGAAGCATTTCCGTATGGCAAGTATAACACAAAGTATGAGGTTTAGGGAAGCTGTAATAAAATATTCAAATAAGTATGGCGTAACACAAGCTGCCATTCGTTATAAGACTAATCGTCAGTATATTTATCGTTGGAAGAAAAGGTATGACACAACATTAGAGTCTCTACGCGATAAATCCCGCAGGCCTCATTTTCATCCTAATCAACACACAGATGAAGAAATAAAGCTTATTAACAACATACGTAGACGAAACCCTGATGCCGGTCTTGTTATCTTTTGGGTTAAGCTCAGGCAACGTGGTTATAAGAGAACTATTCCGGGTCTCTATCGTTTCCTTAAGAAAAGAACGTTAATGGCTGTTAAACCCAGAAACCCTAAATACATACCTAAACCTTATGAACAGATGTCTTATCCGGGGCAAAGAGTCCAAATTGATGTTAGTGCCTACTGCATGCCTGGTAAATGAAGCTAGGGGACAGAAGTTTTATCAATACACTGCTCTAGACGAATACTCCCGCTGGCGTTACGTAGAAGCTTTTGAGGAGCATAGTTCTTATACCTCAACCCAATTCTTAGAACACCTTGTAAAAGTGTTTCCAATGCCTATTGAATGTGTGCAAACAGATAACGGTATGGAGTTCACAAAACGCCTTGCTTCAGGAAATAAAGCTAAAACTCCAACAATGTTTGAAGTACGCCTTAATGAGTTAGGCATCCGTCATAAGCTAATACGTCCGTACACACCTAGACATAATGGTAAGGTTGAACGAAGTCATAGAAAGGATAATGAACGATTCTATGCCACCCACACATTCTATTCATTTCAGGATTTAAAAAACCAACTTAATATATATAACAAAAGAGACTATAACCGTTTCCCGATGAGACCTCTGGGATGGAAATCCCCTCGGACTGTTTTGTCTGATTTTATTAAATACGGTGTAACATATGTTTGACAAACCTACAAATGAGTTTTGTGCAAATATTATTTTTGTTAATTTTATTTATAAGAGTTTTTCAGAGTGAAGAAAATGCCGTTTGTAGGAAAATATGCTTATTTAGAAATTGATGTATTTACAAATATACTATATAGTGGTATTATTATGCTATATTATTACAATATATGGTGTTTGGCTTGCTGCTTTATGAAAGATAGAGGTCAATTATGAATGAACGTATGATAAAGACATTGTTTGAGTCGGTGCCGGAGATTGATTTTGATACAGGATACCGTTATTACCTTGGTAATATAGATAATTATTCGAAGGCGTTATTATCCACGCTCAAGAGTATAAAGGCCAAGCTGCCTATTCTTAAAGCCATGGCAGAGACGAATGAATATGAAGGTTTAAGAATGATAACACAGACCCTTAGAAGGATGACGACAACGATAGGAGGAGATTCTATCGCTGAGAACTCCTATCAGCTGGAGGCGGCATTTTTGAATCAGGATGATAATTTTGAAGATAAGCTTTTGGAGTATTTGTTTACGCTGGAAGATTTGGCATTTCGCATGGAGGGACTGGTTAAGAAGCTTGGCGTATCCTATATAAAAGGAAGCATGGATAAGAAAGATTCTTATTTTAATTATGATTTTACCAGAACAAGAGAGAGTATCCGGCTATCCGCTGATTTTATAGAAAAGAAAATAATCTAATATTTGCTTTTTATTACCCCTAAAAGCAAGCCCTATCTTTTCAACTGACAAAAGATAGGGCTTGTCTAATCTATAATTTCGCTTTTTGTCCTTTATCTGCCCGTTTACGGGTGCGAACCTTCTTGGCGCTTAATACCTTGTCGTTATACTCAAAGGTTTCGGTATTAGGGCTGACGGCCGTTGCAAAGCATACAGTATCGCCCTTGTCCAGCTTGATTGCCTTTACGCCGCGGCTGGTCTTTTTGAATTCGGATACTTCTGACAGCGGGAATCCAAGGGACAGGCCCTGCTCGGTAAGAAGAATCACCTTATGATTGCCTGCCAGAACATCTCCCGCAGATAATAAGGTAATGCCCATTACCTTATCGTCGTCCTCCAGCTTGGTAGCGCTAATCTGTGAACGGTTTGTTTCGAATTCGGCACCGGATACCTGCTTGATATATCCGTTTTTGGTTACAAACAGCAATTGAGATTCGAATAACTGTTCAAAAGAAGTATAAAGGATGACTTCTTCCTTATCCAGCTTACACAGGGTCTGGATTAGGGAGCCCCGGTCCTTCATCTTGCATTTTGGTATATTCTCTGCCTTCACCTGGAACATACTGCCCTCAGCTGTAAAGCAGCACAGCTTGTCCGTATTCTTCATCTGAATGATATAGCTGTATTCCTTCAGGTTTTCCTCAAGAACTCTTGAGTAGCTGGCAGAATCCAAAGATTTGGTATATCCGAAGCGGTCAATCAGCACATAGATATCTTCGATTTTAATCTCTTCCACATAATCTTCGCTTTTTGCATTAATCAGCATGGTTCTGCGATGGGAATGGAAGATTTTTTTATAATCATTTAGGCGTTTTTTTATTATCTTATATAATTCCTTATTACTTCCAAGGATTTTCTCATATTCCCTGATGGAATCCTTGAGACTGTTACTTTCCTCATGAAGCTTGAGAATTTCAAGACCGATTAATTTGGAAAGCTGCATGGAGAGGATGGCATCGGCCTGTCTTTCACTGAAATTAAAGGTGGCGGCTTCCTTCTTTGAAGCTTCGGATTTGAAGCGTATACCTTCTGTATTCCCTTCCATCAGGCATGTCTTCGCCTGCTTTATGGATGAGCTTCCTCGAAGGATTTCGATTATCAGGTCAATGACATCGGTAGCCTTAATCAGGCCATCCACGATTTCAAGCCGTTTTTGTGCTTTGTCAAGAAGATAATTATATTCCTTCGTATATAATTCCACCTGAAAATCTACGAATTCAGCAATCATTTGCTTCAGGCTGAATACCACCGGCTGCTGGTCCTTGATTGCCAGGAGGTTAACAGAATAGGTGTCTTCCATAACGGTCTTTTTGTACAGACCGTTCAGGAGATTTTCAATATCCCTGTCTTTTTTGACCTCGATAACGATTCGAATTCCTTCTTTAGAGGATTCATCGCGGACATCATAGATTTCTTCAAAAACCTTATCCTTTATAAGATTCGAAAGATTTTCTACAAGCTTTGATTTGTTTCCGGCAATCGTATAGGGAATCTCGGTTATAACAATATTCTTTCTGCCGGAATCTCCGTTTTCAGTTTCCGTCTTGGCACGGAGCCGGATTCTTCCTTCACCGGTTTCATAAATCTGTTCCATCTCATCGGTATTTATGATGATTCCGCCGGTCGGAAAATCAGGAGCGGGGATATATTTCATCAATTCCGGTATCGTAATCTCAGGCTTGTCCATATAGGCGATTACTCCGTCGATTACCTCATCCGGATTGTGGGGCGGAATATTGGTTGCCATACCGACCGCGATACCTGTCGTACCATTTATTAAAAGATTGGGAATCATAGCAGGAAGCACGACCGGTTCTTTTTCACTTGCGTCAAAGTTAGGGTTAAAATCGATAAGTCCTTTTTCTAAATGGTCCAAAAGAGCCATGGCCCCGGGTGAGAGTCTCGCTTCTGTATAACGCATGGCAGCGGCACCGTCTCCGTCGATAGAGCCAAAGTTGCCATGGCCGTCTACCAGGGGAACCATAAGAGAGTAATCCTCTGTCATATGTACCAGTGCATCATAGATGGAGCTGTCACCATGGGGATGATATTTACCCATGGTATCACCAACGATACGGGCGCTTTTTCTGTGGGGCTTTGCAGGGTCCAGACCCAGCTCCACCATGGAATATAAGATTCTTCTCTGAACAGGCTTTAGACCATCCCTTACATCCGGTACGGCTCTGGCTACAATAACGCTCATCGCATAGTCCCGGAAGCTGTTTTTCATTTCTTCGGAAAAATCCACTTGGATTATTTGATCAGGTTGATTTTGATACTTCATTATTACCTCCTAGTAATCAGTAGATTGGAATCTTATATATCCAGCTTGGCATATCTTGCCTCTTCTATTATGAAAGTTCGTCTGGGAGGAACATTGCTGCTCATCAGGAGACTTGTAATCTCATCGGCTTCTATATTGTCGCTGATTGTTATCTTGGCCAGTGTCCGGGTTGCCGGGTCCAGTGTGGTTTCCCAAAGCTGGTGTGCGTCCATTTCTCCAAGACCCTTATAACGTTGTATATTCAAGAGTTTATGGGTATTATTCTTGCGGAATTTCTCCAGTTCAAAGTCATTGAACAGGTATCTTGATTCCTTCGCCTTCTTATTGTTCTTTGTGATTTCGTATTCCACTCTGTACAGAGGAGGGAGGCCCTTATATACCTTGCCCGCCAGGATAAGCTCCGGCATAAAGCGGTAAAAGAATGTAAGAAGCAGGGTGCTGATATGGGAACCGTCCACATCGGCATCAGTAAGTATAATAATTTTATCGTAATTGAGCTTCGACAAATCGAATTCTTCACCGATTCCGCAGCCAAAGGTGGCAATCATGGCTTTAATTTCATTATTCAAAAGTATTTTTTCAAGAGAAGCCTTCTCTACATTCAGTATCTTGCCCCGTAAAGGAAGGACTGCCTGAGTACGGCGGTTTCTTGCGGTTTTTACTGTGCCGCCGGCTGAATCACCCTCCACGATATACAGCTCGCATTCCTCCGCCTTTTTTGAAGAGCAGGAGGCCAGCTTGCTTCTGGTATCCACATCAATCAACTGCTTTAATACGGCCGTTCTAGCCTTATCGCTGGCCTTTCTGGCATTAAAGGACTTCATTGAATTATCGAGGATTGACTTTAATATCTCTACATTTTTATCAAACCAACGCTGTGCCTCCTGTGAAAATACATCCTCCACAGCGGCCTTGGCATCGGTATTGCCAAGCTTCGTCTTGGTCTGTCCTTCAAACTGGGGGTCGGGATGCTTGATGGATACGATGGCAACGATGCCGTTACGGATATCCTTGCCGTCGAAATTCTCATCCTTATCTTTTAAGATACCCAGTTCTCTGGCATATTGGTTCATAACCCGGGTAAGGCCTGTCTTAAAACCGGTAACCAGGGTGCCGCCGTCCACTACATTGATACGGTTGCAGTAAGAGTTTATCTGCTCGGAATAGTTATCGGTGTATTGGAATGCTATCTCTACTTCGATGTCGCCGCTTTGTCCTTCGAGATAGATGGGCTCATCATGAAGGGGGGTCATTTCTCTGGTAAGATAGGAAACAAAGCTTTTGATGCCGAATTCCTCAATATAGCTTTTTGAGGTGCCGGTAATTTCATCATTAAAATTCAGACGGAGATTTTTATTAAGAAAAGCGATTTCCTTTA
>JAEZXP010000112.1 GCA_023419655.1 Bacillota bacterium
ACTCAAATTTGTAAATTCTGTTATAGATTATATAGAAAATAATTTATCGTGCGAAATAAATACGGATAATCTTATTAAATTCGGATATGTATCACGTTCACAGTTATATCGTGATTTCTATAATGTGACCGGTCATTCTGTCATGGAATATATACGAAAACGACGTTTATCCAATGCTCTTTCCCTGATTAAAAATTCAAATCTTAATCTTGCAGATATTGCATACCACTGCGGTTATTCTTCGCAGCAAGCACTATGCAGGTCAGTGAATCGAAGTATTGGCATGAGGCCCCTCGAATACAAAAGAAATGAATACTATTACTTCTTTCCTCCTTTTAAGGGACATTCAGTAAATGATGTTACCGTTTCAGATTATACCATTCCTGAAACAATGTGCCTTAAATATTATAGCTCCAGTCTAAGCAATATAGAAAATCTGGCTATAAATTATTTTCTGACTCTAATTCCTGATTATAAAGGAAGGTTGTTTGGTAAGAGCGGAAAGCAAATTGATAGAAAATTTTGCTATGAGCTTTATATTTCAGAGTTCAAAGACTATATCCAAATACTCAATACAAGCAAGTTCATCTTAGGTGAAAAACAAGCGCGCATACAAGTCTGTGCGCTGTCTCAAATGTGAAGAATAATAAAGAACAAATTAACCTTACATGGGATTATCTCTATGCCGCATGGCTTACAGACAGTATGTTTGAATGCAGTGACAAAGATTATTTTGAGGAATACATCATAAGAAATCAAAAACCGGTTAGCCTGCATTTAGTTCTCCCTATCAAGAAGCGTACTGATTACCCTAAAATATTCTTTATTAAAAACCCTAATCTGCACTTTATTACATCTACTGCAAATGGAATTAATGCTGAAAAAAAGGCTTCCAAAGCAGTACTTGATTTTCTTTCAAGCCATTCTCCCATTGTTATAAAATCACTTAATGAATTCTATATTAAAAAAGATATAAATTCTTATACATGCGGTGTGAAAATAGATAAAACAATAAATATATGTGGAGATGCTTCTGTAAAAACACTGTCTATAAATGAAGGTACATACATTGTGCTGTCGGGAAATATCTTAGGTGATTATAATAAATACGAAGATATATTATCGGCATTTGCAGAATATAACGGTATTTCTATAGATTATAACAGTATATTCGCCATATATAATACAAGTGAAAATTTCAAAAACCCAAAAATGGTCATGTACTGCAAGGTAAATCTTGACACAAAATGATAATACATAATTAAAAAGACATGATATGATTGATAAAAATCAATATAAAGGAGTGTTTCAGATTATGAGTCAAACATCAAAACATGTTATTAGTCAAGGTTCTAAAGGATACTGCCCTACAACCCCGGAAATAATAAAAATGACAGAATCGCTCTGCTCAAAGAAAATATTAAAAATATTAAAGGATTCGGGCGCAAAATATATTTTGGCAGAAAAAGATTCTTTTAAAGTTATTGGAAGAAGACGGGTGGCACCATACGGAGGCGGAACATGGGAAATTGCCAGAAGTGACGGTAGTATCAGCCAGATGGAGAATATGAATACCGGTAATCCATTTCTTGGCTTATGCTTTGGATTTAATGAAGATGGAAGTAATGATTATATGGTTGGGATAGAATATTCAGATGAGGTAGAAGGTCTGGAAAGTTTTGAATTTCCTGCACATCAATGGCTTATTTATGCCCTTTCAGGCAAAGTTTCGGAGGACGTTCTTGGCAATGCATGGTGGTATGTTAATAATAAACTTCTTTCTGAACTTGGCTTTGAAAAGGACAACCTCCCGACAATTGAAAGTTATATAGAATGGGATAATGATGCAGATAAATGCAGTATTGAGATTTGTATCCCATATACTAAAAAATAAAGCATTAATAAAGTAATACCCATGACAGAGTATATGATTGTCGATTAAATAATAAGAAATCGGGGTGATATTATGCGTCCTAATATTATTGCTATGCTGAATATATATAACAGAGCCTTTCCAAGCTTGCAGACGGATGAAGGGACTTTTTCTGAACGCTTAATGATAGACAGCGGCTCTGTAATATTTGAGCACAGGGAAGAGGGTATCCTTACCGGATATTCAGTAGTAAATGATGACGGCATCCTGCTATTATGTGTTGATGATAACTTTCGCAGGAAGGGAATCGGAACAGAATTACTTAAGATTTCAGAAAATCATATTAAAAAGAATTTTGATAAAGTTACTCTGGGGATTTCGAGAAACACTTATCTCTTCTGTGGTGTTCCAATTAATAAAGATTGTGATTCCCGTCCATTCTTTCTAAAACACGGATATTCTGAAACCGGAACGAATTTTGATATGGTTATTGATTTGAGTGAGTACACTCGCATTCATGAGCTGGATAACCATGACGACAACATTATAATCAGACACCGCAGAAATGATAAGGAAGATATCGAAAAGTCCATAAAATGCGGAGATGTTATAGATGGCTGGGGAGCTTTTTACAAGGATGCCACGGATTTGATTGTTGCCGAGGCAGACGGTGAAATTATCGGTGCTGTCATTGCAGACCCGCAGTACTGCATTTTTTCAGGGTCGCTTAAAGACGCCGGTACTTTAGCTTGCCTGGGTGTAATCAAAGAATACAGGGCACATGGTATTGGAATGAAGCTTTGCCAGGAGGCTCTTTGCAGCTTAAAAAACAGTGGCTGCAAAATATGTCATATCGGATATACCTGGCTGGACTGGTGGTACGGCAAGCTTGGAGCTACAAAATATATCAGTTACTGGATGGGAGATAAAATGGAAGTGTGAAAGTTTTTCTGTAAATAAATGATTATAAGAGTCTTCTATGATAAAATAAAAAATCATAGGAGGCTTTTTTATGGCAAAACAAAAGAAACCGGTACACAAAGTACAAATGACGGAAGGAAAACGTAACATTATTCACCAGCTCTTAGAGGAATACGATATCCAGTCTGCTGAGGATATCCAAGATGCGCTCAAAGATCTTCTCGGCGGCACCATCAAAGAAATGATGGAAGTTGAAATGGATAATCATCTCGGATACGAAAAGTCAGAGCGCTCAGACAACGATGACTATCGGAATGGCTACAAAAGTAAACAAATTAACAGTAGTTACGGTTCAATGGAAATCGAGGTGCCACAGGATCGAAAATCCACCTTCAATCCTCAGGTGGTTAAAAAACGCCAGAAAGATATTTCGGACATTGACATGAAGATTATCTCTATGTATGCAAAAGGGATGACTACCAGGCAGATATCCGAAACTATTGAGGATATCTATGGTTTTGAAACTTCGGAAGGATTTATATCCGATGTGACGGATAAGATACTCCCTCAGATTGAAGACTGGCAGAGCAGACCGTTGGATGTTGTGTATCCAATCCTTTATATTGACGCAATCCACTATTCTGTACGTGATAATGGCGTTATTCGTAAACTGGCTGCTTATGTAATTCTTGGCATTAATACAGAAGGAAAAAAAGAAGTGTTAACCATCAGTGTTGGAGACAATGAAAGTTCAAAGTACTGGCTGTCAGTATTAAATGAGCTGAAAAACCGGGGTGTGAGAGATATACTGGTTATTTGTGCAGATGGTCTGTCAGGAATCAAAGAAGCGATTGCCACGGCATTCCCCAAAACAGAATACCAACGCTGTATTGTCCATCAGGTAAGAAATACACTGAAGTATGTTCCAGACAAAGACCGCAAAGCCTTTGCTGCGGATTTAAAAATGATCTATCAGGCGACAGACGAAAAGAAAGCTCTAGCCGCACTTGACCGGGTAACAGAAAAATGGACGCCCAAATATCCGAACTCCATGAAACGCTGGAAGGATAACTGGGATGCGATTTCTCCAATCTTCAAGTTTTCAGCGACTGTCCGAAAGGTCATATATACAACCAATGCAATCGAATCTCTGAATTCTACCTACCGGAAACTGAATCGTCAGAGGAGCGTTTTTCCAAGCGATACCGCATTGTTGAAAGCATTGTATCTGGCAACATTCGAAGCCACCAAAAAGTGGACATCTACAATCCGCAACTGGGCTCAGGTTTATGGTGAACTGAGTATTATGTACGAAGGACGGCTGCCAGAATAAAGGAAAAGACGTAATCAAAACAGGCTGAAATACGTCTGCTCTTGACATACCATTTTGTAGCTGTTATAAATAAAACAAAGGTGAAAAGCTGATTTATCAACCTTTCACCCATCCTTATCATAGAAGATTCATATTTACAGACTTTTCTTCACAGTCTC
>JAEZXP010000134.1 GCA_023419655.1 Bacillota bacterium
TTGTTTTTGTGTGTGGTTGGCGAACCTACACTCATTATAACATTGGAGGTTTTTACTTGAAGCTAAAGCTATTGCGGGTCACACCTGCATAGCAGGTGGATTTTAATGTATAGGATACATTCAAAAAAACTGCCCGGCTTGGCAGTTTCATCTTACCAAAGTCGGGCAGGTTATATTGTATGATTCACTTATCAAACTCTTAAGAAAGACTTATGAAAAACTTATTTTTCCATAAAACGATAGGCGCAGCTTATACCCCCGGCAGAATAACCGTAAAGGTTGTCCGGTTCTCTTTGCTGTCCACCGTAATCGTACCCTCGTGTGCGTTAACAATCTCCTTTGCAATGGCAAGACCAAGTCCTGCCCCTCCCGTTTGTGAGGAACGGGCCGTATTTAATCGAAAAAACCGCTCAAAGATGGTTTCCAGCTGCTGTGGCGGAATTGGGTCTCCCTCATTGGTAAACTCTATAACGGTTTTTTTGTCTTCCTCAAATGCCCTTATGTCAATCACACTGTCACTGTAGCTATAGGCGATGGCATTTTTTAAGATATTATTAAATACCCTGGAAAGCTTATCTGCATCTCCCCACAAAACCAAATCCTCCGGAACATTTACCACGGCCTGCTTATTCTGCGGTGACAGCATCGGAAAAAATTCATCCGCCATTTGCTGCAGCATGAAGGAAAGATTGATTTTTCCCTTGCTAAGCACAATGGTACTCAGGTTAAAACGCGTAATCTCAAAGAATTCTTCGATAAGATTCTCCAGCCGGAAAGCTTTCTCCAGTGTGGTCTTCGTGTACCTGACCCGCTGCGGCTGGGGCATGTCCGGTGCTTCATCCAAAAGACTCAGGTATCCTATCACAGAGGCAAGCGGCGTCCGGATATCATGGGCAAGGTTCACAACCAGGTCATTCTTCCGCTGCTCCGCTTCCTTTGCAGCCCGTGCATTCTTTACCGCTGTTCTTTTAATCTGGTTCATTCGGTCTTCAATTTCCCGAAGCTCCTGCGGCAGCCGTATATCCTCATCATCCGGCTGTACAAGGGTCATGCTTGCCAGTACAATCTCTTCAATATATCCTGCCGTCCTTCTCCAATAGATATAGATGATAATCAGTACCATGGCAAGCCATGCAACCGGTAATAGGACACTCAAAAAGCGCTCTACGGTTTTTAAAAAATAATACTGCGGGGATGGCTGCCAGGTAATACTATAGCCTACGTAAAACACGGCCAGAATCATAATCACGTACACCACCGTCGCCACAATGACCGTTCTTGCACATTGAAATATCATTTTTCTCATGAAATCAGAACGAAACTGTCTACGCTTCAAATTTGTATCCAACCCCCCATACCGTTTTTATATATTTCGGATGCTCCGCGCTGTCGTTCATCTTCTCTCTCAAATGCCTTATATGAACCATGACGGTGTTGTTGCTGTTGGTAAAATATTTTTCGCCCCATACCTCTTGAAACAATTCTTCCGAGCTTACCACATGGCCGCGGTTCGATGCCAGTACCCACAGAATTGAAAATTCTATCGGTGTAAGTGAAATAAGTCTTTCATTCAGAATGCATTCATGTTTGTTTTTATTCAGGACCAGGCCCGAAAATGAGATGATATTCTTTTCCTGTGCAGGCTCTGCATGATTATATTTTGTAAATCTTCTTAACTGCGCCTTTACCCGGGCAACCATCTCAAGCGGCCTGAAGGGCTTGGTAATATAATCGTCCGCACCCAGTGTAAGTCCGGTAATCTTATCAATCTCTTCATCCTTCGCCGTTAGCATAATCACGGGAAACGTATATTTCTCCCTGATTTTCTGACAAATTGAAAAGCCATTCACATCCGGCAGCATCACATCCAGTATGGCTAAATCGATGCATTTCTTTTCAACGCATCGCAAAGCCTCTCTGCCATTGTAGAATTTATATACATTGTAATTTTCATTTTTCAGATAGACCTCAATCAAGTCTGCGATGGCCTGCTCATCATCGACTACTAAAATATTTGCTGGCATGATATGATTCGCTCCTTTTTCATAAAGCTTTCGCCCGCTATCATTCTCAGGCGGGCAAAAGAATTAACCGCACTCGCTAAGAATTGCAGTTTCTTAACAGATTTCAGCCCCTGATGGCATATCCTTCTCCGGTACCATTAATGCCAGATTACCGTTTGCATCCTCTGCACAAAGCAGCATTCCTTCCGACAAAAGTCCTGCCAGAGTTGCCGGCTTCAGGTTAACAATTACCATAACCTTCTTTCCGACCATCTCCTGCGGGGTATAATATGCTTTGATTCCTGAGACAATCTGCCTCATCTGGGAGCCTATCTTAACCTGGGAGCATAGAAGCTTCTTGGATTTCTTAACCTCTTCACAGGCAATAATTTCACCTATCTGAAACTGAAGCTTGGCAAAATCATCATAGGTGATTTCAGGCTTTGCTGCAATATTGATATCCTCCGAATCCTGGCCCTGTTCTTTATCCGGCTGCTCCTTGGACGGCTCACTATCCGCCGCTTTAGCTGCCTCTACCTTTTCAAGAACCTCTTTTATATCCAGTCTTGCGAATAATATCTCCGGTG
The DNA here is from genome assembly GCA_023419655.1 of Bacillota bacterium. GTDB lineage: Bacteria > Bacillota > Clostridia > Lachnospirales > Lachnospiraceae > Mobilitalea. The sequence goes on from JAEZXP010000134.1 coordinate 2,591, forward strand.
TCGGCGTTACTTTTGTACCCGATTCATATAAACCAAATTCCTTGATTTCTTCAATCGTTCTTTCCCTTGCCGCCAGCTGGGACAAAATTCTGTCCGCAGTTTCAGGCATAAAGGGCTTTAACAGGCTGGCCCCGATACAGATGCTTTCTACCAGATTATAAAGAACCGTCTCAAGTCGGGCCTTCTTATCCTCATCCTTTGCGAGAATCCATGGCATTGTCTCATCAATATATTTATTACACCGCTTAAACAGCGTAAAGATTTCACCGATGGCATCCGCCACCCTGAGCTTCTCCATCTTGGCGATAACCTTACCGGGTGTATCCTGTACGAGCTGTTTCAGCTCATCGTCCACCGGTTCAGCCGCCTTGCTGTCACGGACAACGCCTTCAAAATATTTATTCGACATGGAGATTGTACGGTTTACCAGATTACCAAGGGTATTGGCCAGCTCGGAATTAATTCTCTCCACCAGAAGCTCCCAGGTAATTACACCGTCATTATCAAAGGGCATCTCATGAAGCACAAAATACCGGACCCCATCTACATCGAACTGATTTACCAGTTCATCCGCATACAGCACATTGCCCTTTGATTTGCTCATCTTATCACCCGCACTTCCCTGCAAAAGCCACGGATGGCCAAATACCTGCTTAGGAAGCGGCACATTCAATGCCATCAGCATAATCGGCCAATAAATTGTATGGAACCTTAATATATCCTTACCAATCAGATGCAGGTCTGCCGGCCAGAACTTTTTGAACTGCTCACTGCTGTTGCCGTCGGCATCATAGCCAATTCCCGTAATATAATTGCTTAAGGCATCCAGCCAGACATATACCACATGCTTATCATCAAAATCTACCGGTATACCCCATTTGAACGATGTTCTGGAGACACACAAATCCTGGAGACCCGGTATAAGAAAGTTATTAAGCATCTCATTCTTTCTGGATTCCGGCTGAATAAACTCGGGATTTTCCTTAATGTGGTTAATTAAGCGGTCTGCATATTTACTAAGCTTAAGAAAATAAGCTTCCTCCTTGGCGGGCTGTACGTCTCTCCCGCAATCCGGGCATTTTCCATCCTTTAGCTGGGACGAGGTGAAGAAGGACTCACAGGGCGTACAGTACATTCCTTCATAAAAGCCCTTATAGATATCCCCCTGCTCATACAGTTTCTTAAATATCTTCTGAATCTGTCTTTCATGGTCTGCATCCGTGGTCCGGATAAATTTATCATAGGACGTATTCATCAAATCCCATATGTCCTTTATCTGTCCGGCAATCGTATCGACATATTCCTTGGGGCTTATCCCGGCTTCCTGTGCCTTTAACTCAATCTTTTGTCCGTGCTCATCCGTTCCTGTCTGAAAAAACACATCATAGCCTTCCCATCTCTTGAACCTGGCAATACTGTCCGCCAGTACAATTTCATAGGTGTTGCCTATATGGGGCTTACCCGATGTGTAAGCAATGGCCGTTGTAATATAATAGGGCTTCTTGTTCATCGTTTTTCTTCCTTTCCAACCTGTTTTTATTCTTTGCATTCATCCATTAATTTATCGTCTTTTCTCTCAATAAGAAAGAGTTTCGCTCGCGAAACTCTCGTGCCGAGCTACACATAGCGTGCGAGTGCACATCCTTAGCGGAGCGTTTTTTATTGCATAGGACGAAGTTTCCTATGCAATAAAAAAACTCCCGTCTTTACTATTTTAAAGACGAGAGGAATTCCCGTGGTACCACTTTAATTCACCCGTATCTCGCGATAACAGGCCTTATTCGCTGCAATTACAGCCCAGCATAATAACGGATGCCGCCGTCACAGCCTAAGAATTTCTTCCTCGGTGTGCTGCTCCAAGACCATCTTCATCAGCTTCCATGCATCTCCCCTTCTCAGCTAACGGGGTTCTCTGTTGACCATTCCACTGATTACTCTTCTTTTCATCGCTTTTATCGTTATAGTTATGACAAAGTATATCATGGCATTATAACTTTGTCAAATCGTGTATTTTTAATATTCCGAATACCAAGATATAAAAAGGGAGCTATTGCTTAACGAACGATTTATTCGTTTTGCAACTGCTCCCTCTCAGTTTGGTTTATTTGTTTGCAATATATTCTTTAATTTCTTTAATAAAGGCATCTTCTGAAACATTATCAATCATAATGGTCGAGCCGCTGCTTTCTTTTACTTGATGATTAACTACATTTAATGAACTGATTTTACCGTTTTTATAATGCATTCTTCCCTGCGTACCAGTTAAAGTTGTGACTGTGCCATCTTCATTCTTTTTTGCAAAGATAAGATACTCTTCTCCTTTTTTCATTAAGGGGTCGTCCCGGAGTTCGAATATTTTGCTATCCCTTATTCCGCCCGTCATATAAATTTCCAGTTTATCATCCTTTTCACAATTGTAAATTGCCCTTGTGACTTTAGCCGAAAATATTGTATCCGGCACAATATCTTTTCGGTACGAAGAGCCATTATCCATTACCTTTATAATTGCTATGCAATCACTATTTTTAGTAAGATCCTCTACATCCGCATACCGATAAGCCCAGCTCGCATGCATGAATACCTTTTCTAATTCATTATTTTTTTTATTTATAATTAATAACGTACCACACACAAGAAGAATTCCAATAATCGCTAACAGAGGAATAAATTTTTTAATATTTATAGATTTTATAGATGTTTTTTTCATCTTTCCCTCTCTTTCATAAATCACACAAGAATTAAACATTAGAAGCGCTGTTGAATTATGTAAATTAATAAATATAATTTACTCCTCCTACATCTATCGGTTGAGGAGTAGTCAATCCATATGTTCCATAACGACTTTGAGGTCCCCATGTAGCATCATTCATAATACATACTAATCCTGGATTTTCTCCTAAACTCAGAATGTGCCCAAACTCATGAACAGCTACTGATTTGAGTGCCCCATCATTATTCCATGTTTGTGCTATGCCTGAATTTAAAACAAGAGAGGCAGATGTAATATAGCCATTGTTATCCCAGGATATATAACATATGCCATCCCAACCGGCACTTGGACTATACGATTCACCACAAAAAACTCCTAATCCATAACTATTTGTTAATGAAGCATTTATACTTTGTGAATTCCATGCAGCTGCCCCTAGTTCGATAAAATATCTGAACCGACTAGAATCATAGTCTTCATAATAATATTTTATCGCACTACTACTCCATTGATATCCCTCTAAATTGTATGCATATGTTGGCTTGGATATGGAAAGTAACAAAGAAGATACCAGTAAAAACACAATTGCAAATTTACGCCTTAACATATTTTACCTCTCTTTCTGTTTCATAGGTGTACAAGTTATACAGTCAAATTATAATCCTTATTTTGGAATTTGTCAACTTCTTGAAATGTTTTTACTTATAATACCATTGTTTAGCTTATTTTCCCTTTTAATATTATTTTACTTATTCACAAATATAAATATATGATATAATATCCACGATAAGCGGATTCATCTACTTAATAAAATAATCAAGGAGACCCTATTGTGAAAACATTCGATTCTTTTCATAAAAAATTACACCCGATTAAGATGCAGCTTTTCCTGCTTCTTATTCTTTTATTCTGTCTGCTTACCGGCTGTACGAAAAAAGACACGTCATCTCCCCGCCCTCCGGTAAATCTGTCAAATGAACAGGATTCTTCTATCCATGATAAAGATTCTGATCCGGATAACGCTTCTTCGGATGAGGCTTTGTCTGATGACCTTTCGGAGGATACGGAGAATACAGAGGCGGATGATATCGCTGCTTTTATTCATGCAGATGGCTCTACCCTGGATACCCGGATTCAGACGCCGGAGGGATATCAACGGCTTTCTTCTTCACCGGAGGAAATCACCGGCTTTATAAGAACCATCCCATTAAAGGCTGACGGCAGCCCGGTCTTAACCTATGACAAAACTCCTATCTACAATCAGAACAATCATGTGGCTGTATTTGATATAGAAGTGGGAGAAAGAGATTTACAGCAGTGTGCCGATTCGGTTATGCGTGTTTACGGTGAGTATTATTGGTCTATCGGGGAATATGATAAGATTGCCTTTCACCTGACAAACGGCTTTTATATGAATTACACCAAATGGCGGGACGGACATCGTATCCGTGTGGACGGAAACAATGTCAGCTGGAACAACTCCGCATCCTATGATGATTCCTATGAAAACTTTATAAAGTATATGAATATGGTTTTTGCATATGCCGGAACCTTGTCTCTTTCAGCCGAAAGCCAGCCGGTTTCTCTTGAGGATTTGCTTCCCGGTGATATTCTCCTTGAGGGCGGCAGTCCCGGACATTGCGTGCTGGTCGTTGATATGGCCGCTGATGAAGACGGAAACCGCTGCTTTTTATTGGCTCAGGGCTATATGCCGGCTCAGGACTTTCATATCCTTACCAACCCTCTCCATCCTGAGGACCCATGGTATTATGAAGCAGAGATGGATTATCCTATCAAAACGCCCTCCTGGACCTTTGACGAAGGTTCTTTAAGACGTTGGGCAGATTTTGAATTGGAGGAGTGGCACGGTGCTTCCCTTCCGGTATTATCCATCCCCGGCCTTCATGCCGATAATTCAAGCCAGGTAACACTTCTGGCCGTAGGAGATAACCTGATTCATATCGAGGTTGTGCAAAGCGGCAAGCAGGAGGACGGCAGCTATAACTACAATCACCTCTATGATGAGATTAAGGATGAAATTGCAGCTGCGGATATTGCCATCGTGAATCAGGAAACGATTCTTGGCGGAAAAGAATTAAGCTATTCCGGATATCCTGCCTTTAACTCTCCCACAGAAATCGGGGATGCCTTAGTTGAAGCAGGCTTTGATGTGGTTCTTCATGCAACAAACCATACCATGGATAAAGGAGCAAAGGGCGTGGCCAATACCTTTGAGCATTGGAGCCGCTACCCCGATATAGCCGTTCTTGGTATTAACGAGACAGAGGAAGCGCGCGGCATGATTCCTGTTATCGAAAAAAATGGCATAAGAATTGCCATGCTTAATTACACCTATGGCCTAAACGGATACAAGGTGCCTAAGGACAAGCCCTATCTTGTGAATATGCTGGATAAGACACAGATGAAAAAGGATATACAAAAAGCCCATGAGGTCGCTGATTTTGTTATCGTATATCCCCATTGGGGTACGGAATATGTCTATGAGCCTGTGAAATCTCAAAAAGACCTTGCGGCTTTTTATTGTGAACTGGGCGTGGACCTTGTGATAGGAGCCCATCCCCATGTTATTCAGCCGGTAGAATGGATTACCTCGGATACCGGGCACAATATGCTGGTATATTATTCTCTTGGAAATTTTTTATCTTATCAGAAGGAAGCCCCCCGAATGCTTGGCGGAATGGCCCATGTTACCATCACCAAGGATGATAGCGGAACGTATATAAGTGATGCCGCTATTACCCCGATTGTGACGCACTACGAGCATGGCCCCTCCGATTATAATTATGGTATATATAAGCTGTCGGAATATTCGTCCGAGTTGGGAAATGCACACGGGGTTTCCGATATTGCAGCAAAGGGCGCTTTTTCATATGAAGAGACCGTCCTCACTGCAAAAAAGGTTCTCGGTGTCTGGTACCAATAAACGCAAAATATCCACATGCGCTATAATGGTATCAGACCTTAAACCCTTATCGAATCCATTTATTACGCTTATTTCAGAAGTCTTGTCAGGGTTCCTTTATAAAGGATATACAACTCATGCATCGCCCGGGTGATTGCCACATACAAAAGCTTTGCGTCTGCATCATTGTCTCTATAGCGCTCCTCATCCGGATTCCACAAGATGACGCCGTCAAATTCCAAACCTTTTGTCATATGAATCGGCAGAACCATGATTCCATTTATGAAGGTCATATCCTCCATGTTTTCGGGAAGCTGCTCCACAGTGATGTGAGGCATCAGAAGCTGTTCCACCCTGCGGGCTTCCTCTATGGTCCGGCAGATAATTGCCACCGTATCATAGCCGTTTTTAAGGACTTCCTCCAGTATCCGCACCGCTTTTGTTACCATCTCCTGCTTAGTGGTTACTTCTGTTAATGTAACCTCTTTTCCGTGACGGATAATCGGCTGAATCTCATAGGTTTCAAAGCTGCATTTTTTTAGAATTCTTCCTGCATATTCGGATATCTCTATGGTATTTCGGTAGCTTTTTGCAAGGACATGAAATTTATCCTTATCCGGCTGAAAAATCTCCTTCCTTAAAACCTCCCAGCCGTTCATACCTGTATCATAATGGATATTCTGCGATACATCGCCCATGATGGTATAAGTACATTGACGAAATAATGTCTTTAACAGATAGAATATCATCACGCCAAAGTCCTGAGCCTCATCAATGACGATATGGCTGACATATTCAAAATCCTTTGTCTGCTTCAGCCTTTTCTTTACCAGCGTCAGTATCGCCAAATCATAAAGGTCCAGCTTTTTATTCTGAATATGGTTTTGCAGCAGCAAGATTCCTTCCCGGGAAAGCACCTTGATGTTCTGTTCGTCAAATTCCCCGGGGTGCTCATACAGATATATTAAAAATTCCTGATATACTTCCATGAGATTTATTTTCTTGCTCCGGTTGCCGAAGTAATTCTTAAAGTTTTTAACCTCGGCTTTTATCTTGTCCTTCCTCTCCATATTCTCTTCATTGACAGAGGTAATCCGGTACGCCAGCTGCTTATTTAACAAATCAATCTTCTCCTGCATCGGCTTATCTTCAAAAAAGGTAAGATAATAGATGATTTCATCTCTTGTATAGATTATTTCATCCTTATAACGGATATCTTCTCTCGTGACGGTCTTTAGCACATACTGCTTCAGATAATAATCCAGAGCCTTTATAAAATGAAGGGAGCCTTTATATCCCTTTAGCTCTCTTTCTGTTTCCTGCGCCTGCGGCTCCAGCTTTAGAAAGCCTCCCTCCAGCGTGTATCTGCCCTTTGCCGGATTAAAATCCCCGTCCAGCATCACCAATAAGAATTCCTGCATCGTCATCTGATTGACATTGTATACATCCAGATTCGGTAATACGCCGGTGATATAGTTAAGCAGCATCTTATTGCTGCCTATAATGTAGAATTCATCCGGCTTAAACTTATCCTTGTAATTATACAGAATATAGGATATCCGGTGCATTGCCACCGTCGTCTTGCCGCTTCCTGCAACGCCCTGAACGATTACGCTGTGAAACGGCGTATCCCGGATGATTTCATTCTGTTCTTTCTGAATGGTTGCGATGATTTCCCCCAACACCACTTCTTTATTTTTACTTAGATATTTCGTCAGGAATTCATCATTGGTAACCACATCCGAATCATAAAAGTCTACCAAAGTACCATCCGATATCTCATAGGTTCTCTTTAGATTCAAGGAGATATCGATTGTCTCCCCGTCCGGTGTTTGATAGGAGCTTTCCCCTATCTCACTGTCATAATATACGCTGGATACCGGGGCCCTCCAATCGACGATGAGGCCCTGTGACCGGTTCTTTCGGATGCCGTTCTTGCCTATATATAAGGAAAAGCCTTCTCTCTCTTTGTATTCATCATAATCAATTCTTCCGAAATAAGGCTTCTTTATGGCGGCCTGGTTCTTCCTTAGCAGCCGTTCTATCTGCGATTTCAAATCCAGACCAACCACAAGGTCATTGTGCAGCTCCGGAGTGTTGGAGCGGTTATTATCATAAAGCTCCTTTGTTTCAGCACTGATGGCACGCAGCTCTTCTGAATAGTTTTCAATGTTGCTGCTTATGATTTCAAGGCACTTTTTCAGATATAATTCTTCCTGTTCCCACACAGCCGGATTCTGTTTTATCGGGTTATTAACATTCTCCATGATGGACCTCCTTGCATGTACACATTTTATGGCTCCGTTCCATCATAATACAAATTTAAAATATTACTAGACTTTTTATTTGGGGTGTGGTATGATTGATAATGAAGTATGAATAGAAATCAAGATTTCACTGTCAGATGGTTCTGGCGGTTTTTTTATGCATAAAATTATCATTACATCCAATGCATTCTCCGAAATTCTATCGGCGTCATCCCCTCATATTGCTTAAATACCGCACAAAAATAACTGACATCATTAAAGCCGGTTCTGGAAGCAATCTCTTTAAGAATTAAGCTGTCCGGCTCTGCCAGCAGTTCCTTTGCCTTTTGAAGTCTGATTTTTGTAAGGTATTCAAAAGGCCTGATATTTAATTCCTGTCGGAATATGCGGCAAAGGTGCTGCCGGGATACGCCTATAAGCTCCGTCATATCATCCAGAGAAACCTCTCTATCAAAATGCTTTTCGAGATACTCCAATACCGACTGCAGCTGCTCATTCCTGAAATGCTTCTTCTCATGCTTTTCTTTTCCTATAAAATAATCCATCTCAAGAAGAAATCGGTACAAATATATCGATGCCTCCGATGCCGCTCTCAGGCCCCCTTTTTCCGTAGCCGAATAGATTCGTTCATATAGCTTATTCAGCCGGTTCATATCGTTGATATGATATACCATGGACCTGCCAAGCTTGGATACCGCACCAAAATTATTTGCCGCATATCCGTTAAAAATCACCCACCAGGTTGTCCAGGGCTCTTCTAAGGCATAATATTCATGGGGAACATCCGGTTCAAAATAAAATCCCATGCCCGCCGTGATGATATATTCCTTATCATCAATCTTTACATAACCCTTTCCCGCTGTCGAATACAAAAAATGATACAGCGAAAGACCATTTGGGCGAAAACAAGGATGCTGGTTTTCCAGGGAGCCGATACCCTGAACATAAACCGGCAGCTTTAGCGTCTCATCTGTTATAATCGGAAATAGCATCTTCCTCTGAATATATTCTTTGCTCATGTTCATATTCCTATATAAATGATAATATTTTGTGATTGATACGGGGTTTCTACTACGAATATAATTGTAATATAATTATATTCGCATCTGTGCTCTGCGTCAATCCATGCTTTCATCTTTTCCTGCATTTAGTACATATTAGGACATAATGGATAAGCCATTTAATATAAAAGGAGGATAAGAACATGCAAAAAGTAAAAAAATTATTATCAGTGCTGCTAATACTGACAATGGTTGTCGCAGCTTTTTCCGCTTGCGGGGGGAAGGACAAGGATAAGGCTACAGACAATCCCGACCCTGCCGCTACAAAGGCCCCCGAAGCGACAAAAGCTCCCGAGGCAACGCCTACACCGGAGCCGCCAAGAGATTTGGACGGTATTCATATTATTGTTGGTGATTGGTGGTCAACCGGCGAAGAAGCGGCAGCCGCTACCCGAAAGGAAGAGGACACCCGTGCTTACAGAGAACAGCTCCAGGAGATACATAACTTTACCTTAACACAGACAAATTTAGCTGGATGGGATACCTATTCCGAGGTCTTTATTACCTCTACCATGGCGGAGGACCCTGCAGCAGATATCTTTATTATGGATGCCGGATTTATTCCTGAGCCGATGAAGCAGGGGATGCTATATCCACTGAATGAGCTGCCCAGCTTCGGTAATTTTGAAGATAAGATATGGAATAAAAGTATTCGGGATGCCTATACACAGGACGGACAAATCTTTGCTTTCTCAGAAGAGGGTACGGTCGCCGGTTTAGGCGTGTTCTGGAATAAGAGAATCTTTGAGGAAGCCGGCCTTGAGCCTGATTTATTATATGATTTACAGGCAAGCGGTGAATGGACCTGGGAAAAATTCGCCGAGCTGGCAAGGTTATTAACAAAGGACACCAACAATGACGGAATAACCGATATATACGGTATTGCCACCTGGCAAAGAGAGCTTGTTAAGGCTGCCGTATTCAGTAATGGTGTCGACTATGTTCGTTATAATGCTGAGACGGGCCGATATGAGAATAATCAGAAACATGATGATTTTCTGGCGGCTGTAGAGCTGGCTGTAAACCTGTATAAGGAAGGCTTAGTCGCCCCTCAGCCGGAGGGTGCCGAGTATACCTACTTTGTCGATGCCTTTTCTACCAGTCAGGCAGCCATGTGCTCTGCCGAATGGTACCGGAACGCCTCCTTCCAGAAGATGGAGGATGATTGGGGCTTCGTATTCTTCCCCAAGGGACCCGGTCCCAGTGCTGCCATGCAGACCATGTTTTTCAGTAATCCGAGAGTGATGCCCTCCACCTTGGATGCGGACCGTGCGGATAAGGTAGCGTTTGCATACAGTGCATGGGTCTCTGATGTTCCCGGTTATGAAGAGGATGATTCTTTATCTGAATACTATGCCGTGACAAGAGATGCCAGGGTCGTTGAAGAAACCATCAAGCCCATGCTTGACGGACAGGGGGTATTTTCCTTAGTATATATGGTACCGGGCTTGAGCTTCCGGCATGGTGCCAATGAAGATAATGGCGGTTTGGGTGAACTGTCTGCTATTGAAATAGCCGATTCGGCGTCTGCTATCTATGACAGTATCATCAATGATTTTTATAATGACTAAAATTTTTTAAAGAAAGTGGGGAAGATGAATGAATAATAAAATATTATTTAACGACGGATGGGAGTTTGCAAAAAGCAGTCTGGATGTTACGGATTCCTCTGTCTTGGATTTTATGCCCGTTGATCTGCCCCATGACTGGTTGATTTATAATACCTTGAACCTATACGAGGGCAGTATCGGATGGTATCGTAAGACCTTTTGTCCGGCGGAAGATACCTGGCAGTATCTTCTGTACTTTGAGGGTGTCTATATGGATTCGTATCTGTATGTGAATGGCCGGCTTATAGGAGAATGGAAATATGGTTATTCTTCCTTTGAGCATGATATAACCCATGCCTTACGAAAGGGAGACAATGAATTACTTCTAAAGGTAATCCATCAAAGCCCGAATAGCAGATGGTATTCCGGTGCTGGGATTTACCGCAGCGTATGGCTTAAAACCAGGGCCCGTAACCATATTGTGACGGACGGAATCTATGTGTCTGCAAAGGAGACAGAGACGAAGAACCTCTGGAAAGTGGAGATTGACACAGAGATGCTTCTTAGGGAGGATGCCCGGCTTACCCATACCCTTCTGTATGATAACCGGGTCATCGCCTCCGGAGACAGCCTTGTGAAGGCAAAGGATGGCAGCGTCACCTGTGAATTGGAGCTGATGGTAGAAAGCCCTCTGCTTTGGAGCCCTGACACCCCCCATCTTTATCAGCTGAATACAACGTTAAGCATATTCACCGCCGAGCAGAAGATGGAATTAGTCGAGGACCTTACGCAGAATACAGGTTTTCGCACACTTCTTATGGACCCTGACCTGGGCTTTATGCTAAACGGTACCCGTATGAAGCTGAATGGTGTCTGTGAGCATCATGATTTGGGCGCCTTGGGAGCCGCATTTAATAAAGTGGCTCTCAGGCGAAGATTTCAGCTGTTAAAGGATATGGGTGTAAATGCCGTCCGGACCGCCCACAATATGTCCGCTCCGGAGCTTATGGATTTGGCGGATGAGATGGGTCTTCTGGTTCTCTCCGAAGCCTTTGATATGTGGGAGCGTCCGAAAACCCGTTATGATTATTCACGGTTTTTTAATGAATGGGCTTATGCCGACGTAAAAAGCTGGATTATGCGTGACCGCAATCATCCCTGTCTGTTATTATGGAGTATCGGCAATGAAGTCTACGATACCCATGCCGGGGAACGGGGGCTGGAGATAGCAAGGATGCTTATGGAATATGTTCATGCGTTTGACCCGAAGGAAAATGCCCGTGTTACATTCGGCTCAAACTATATGCCCTGGGAAAATACCCAGAAGTGTGCGGACCTTCTAAAAGTGGCCGGCTACAATTATGGCGATGCCTATTACCATAAGCATCACAAAGAATATCCGGACTGGATTATCTATGGCAGTGAAACCGCTTCCACCGTTCAAAGCAGAGGCATCTATCACTTTCCATTTGAAAAGTCCATCCTTGCGAATGATAATGAGCAATGCTCTTCCCTTGGCAACTGCACGACCAGCTGGGGAGCAAAATCCTCGGAGGCTTGCATTCTGGCAGAGCGGAATGCCCCTTTCTCTATGGGACAGTTTATATGGACCGGCTTCGACTATATCGGTGAGCCAACCCCTTATCATACGAAGAATTCTTATTTTGGCCAGCTCGATACCGCAACCTTCAAAAAGGATTCCTACTATATCTACCAGGCGGCATGGACCGATTATAAGAAGCATCCCATGGTTCATATTTTGCCATACTGGGACTTTAATAATGGGCAGCTGATAGATATAAGAATCTTTTCCAATGCTCCTAAAGTAGAGCTTCAGCTTAACGGCGCTGCCATCGGTACCTATGATATTGACCATGCACAGGGAACCCAGCTGGCGGGATGGTGGAAGCTGCCTTATGAAAAAGGTGAAATAAGGGCAATTGCCTATGATGAAAACGGCAATATCATTGCAACCGATATCAGACGCTCCTTTGGGGATGCAAAAGAAATCATGCTTCATGCAGACAAAAGGACCATGGAGGCTGACGGACTTGATTTAATCTTCGTAGAAATCTCGATGGCAGATGCCGATGGGAATGATGTAGAGAATGCAAATAACAGAGTGTTTGTTAAGGTATCCGGTGCCGGACGGTTGATTGGTCTGGATAATGGCGACAGCACCGATTATGATTCGTATAAAGGGCTAAGCCGCCGGCTATTTAACGGCAAATTGATGGCGATTATCGCTTCTTTGGCAAAGCCTGGCTCTGTCCTGCTTGAGGTATCCTCTGCAGGGATGGAAAGCAAAACCCTGACGCTGGAGGCACTGCCCTGTACGGATAAATTAACAGGCATATCCGCCCATATGGAGAATAAGGATTATCCTATTATTATGGGACATTCCGATGAGATTCCCCTTCGAAAAATCGAACTTATCTGTCGTTCGGAAAGAGAATTAAATGCATGTAAAAAAGATGCCGAGGTTCATGCGGTACTCCACCCGGATAACGCTTCTTATACGGACCTTGAGTGGAGCATCGTAAACGAGACCGGAATTCCTTCCACTATCGCAAAAGTAGAGCCGATGGGCAAAAAGGCAATCCTTACAGCCATGGGTGACGGTGTCTTTTATCTTCGCTGCACCAGCAAGAATGGTACGAATAAAATAAAGCTGATGTCACAGCTGGAATTCACCGTAACAGGCCTTGGAACCGCCTATAAAGACCCCTATAAATTTATCTCATCAGGCTTATATGATTATAGCAAAGGCGATTTAGGCAACGGCAATGAAAAAGGTGTTGCCACCGGCAGAGACGGAGAAACCCAGGTTGGATTTCGAGATATTGATTTTGGGCCCATAGGTTCCGACCTCATCACCCTGCCCATCTTTGCTCTAAATGATGAGAAGTATTTTATTCAGGTCTGGGAGGGCATGCCCGAAGAGGATGGAAGTGAACTTATCGGAGAGGTCATATACCAAAAGAAATCCACATGGAATGTTTATCAGGAAGAGACCTACCGCCTGTCAAAAAAATTAAAAGGCTTCTCCTCCATCTGCTTTGTTCTGAATCAAAAGGTTCATATCAAAGGCTTTCGCTTTGAAAGGATTAATTCTGCGTTTGCCCTGAATTATGCTGCAGAAAGTAATCATATCTATGGCGACACCTATACGATAGCGGGAAATTATGTTACGGGAATCGGAAATAATGTATCTTTGGAATATCATCATATGGATTTTGGTGCTGCCGGTGTATCAAGACTGATTATCTTCGGCAAATCCAATATTGATAAAAACACCATACACCTCCGGTTTTCGGGCGATGACGGTGATTCAGCGCAAATAATAGATGTGACTCAATCCGGCGGCTATGAAGAGCATGTCTTTGAGCTGAATAAGATAACAGGTATGAACCATGTAACCTTTATCTTTCTGCCCGGATGTAATTTCGATTTCGGATGGTTCCGGTTTGAAAAATAGCCCTAAATACAATAAGATTGGCCAAAAAGGTGCCCCCATACGGACGCACGTTTCAGCCAATCTTATCTTTATCTCTCTACCCTCTCGCTCCCCCAGCTTCGTTCCTCTGGTTCATACCTTCTCCGTACTAACCTTTTTCAGAGTAGCAAAATTTAACCGATTTGTCAATACTTTTTGGTTTTTTTGATTATTTTTTATCATAATGCATAAAAAACTAATTTTTATAGCCATTCGGATTCTTGCTCTGCCAGTTATAGGAATCCCTGCACATCTGCTCAATGCCTTTCTGGGCTTTCCATCCCAGTTCTCTTTCCGCCTTCGACGGGTCAGCGTAAGATGTGGCAATATCTCCGGGCCTTCTGTCTGTTATAACATAAGGAAGCTTTTTGTTACAGGCCTTCTCATAGTTTTGAATAATTTCCAGCACACTGTAGCCCCTGCCGGTTCCCAGATTATAGATAACAAGACCGGGCTTATCCGTAAGCTTTTCAATGGCTTTAATATGACCCAGCGCTAAATCTACCACATGGATATAATCTCTGACTCCGGTTCCGTCAGGCGTATCATAATCATTTCCGAATACATTCACCCGTTCCAGGATTCCCATCGCGACCTTGGCAATATAAGGCACCAGATTATTGGGTATACCATTGGGGTCCTCGCCGATTTCTCCGCTCTCATGGGCCCCTATCGGATTAAAGTATCGTAAAATCGCAATATTCCACTCCTTGTCGGCAGCATACAGGTCCTTAAGGATTTCCTCAATCATCAGCTTGGTTCTTCCGTAAGGATTCGTCGCAGATGTAGAGAATTCCTCCGTTACAGGCACTGTCTCAGGGTCTCCGTATACGGTGGCAGAGGACGAGAAAACCAGATTCTTCACGTTATACTTATCCATAACCTCCAGCAGATTCACTGTACCCGCTATATTATTCTTAAAATATTTCAGGGGCATCATACAGGACTCCCCTACCGCTTTTAATCCTGCAAAATGAATAACCGCTTCAATTTGCTCATTACAGAATACACTTTCCAAGGCATCTTTATCAAGGATATCATTTTCGTAGAACTTAATATTTTTACCCGTGAGCTTTTCAACCCGGCTTATGGATTCCATACAGGAATTACTTAGATTATCTACGACTACAACCTCATATCCCGCATTCAGAAGCTCCAGATTCGTATGGCTTGCTATATAGCCTGCTCCTCCCGTAACCAAAATCTTCATCAATAACCACCATGCCTTTCTCCGATATCCGTTTTATCATACCGTATATTTCCATGTTTTGCAACAATAACTATTTAGCGGGCAATACCTCAAAACCCTGTGTACTCTTCTTCGTACCGTTCACAATACATCTTATCCAATACAGAATAAAATTCATCCTTGCTTAATAGGCCTATTATATTGTATTCTTATATCTAGGAGGAGAAGGGATATGGACCAACAATTGTTTCACCAAGTATGTGACGAGGTCATTGGCCGGGAGCAGGGCTTAATGGGCATCGGAACCCTGAGTGAAAAAACCGTACATTCTGTTCTGAAGAATTATTATGAAGCGGATGAAATGAATCACGAAATTAAAATCGACGGCTTTGTAGCGGATATCTGCAACGGACAGGATATCATCGAGATACAGACTCGAAGCTTTGACCGGCTAAGAAGGAAGCTCTCTGTATTCTTAGAGCATTTTCCTGTTACAGTCGTCTATCCAATTCCCTATATCAAATGGATACGGTGGGTAAATCCTCAGACGGGAGAAATCTCCAAGCCAAGACGCTCTCCTAAAAAAGGTACACCCTATACGATATTCCCCGAGCTTTATAAGATAAAGGATTACCTTACAAAGCCTAATTTAAGGTTTAAAATTGTTCTGCTGAACATAGAGGAGTACCGGGCCTTAGATGGATGGAGCGAGGATAAGAAGAAAGGCTCCACCCGTATTGACCGTATTCCCACAGACCTTATACAGGAGTTCTATCTATCCGAACCTAAGGATTATGGGCTTCTTATCCCGGAGACCCTTGGAGAAGAATTTACCTCAAAGGATTATAGGAAGGCAACCGGCCTTTCGAACGGAGCTTCTGTCACTGCCGTACATGTACTGAATTATATCGGCAGTATCGAGCGAATCGGGAAGAAAGGGCGCTCCTATCTATACACCAGAAAATCGTAAGATTTAAAACAACGGCAAGCGGCAGACCGCTCGTCTTATGTTAATAATAAAAAAGGAGGTATAGGGGCGTATACCTACACCCCTGCTAAACAGTCATGAGTACAGAAAATACAACCAATATGGAAGACCAGAAAGAATTAGAAGCTGCTGTGGATAACAAGCAACAAGATGCTGCCACTGACAGCCAGGAACAGGATGCTGTCATGGACAACAAGGATACCGCAGATGTTGAAAGTGCTACCGAGGATATCCCTTCGATGGATGCTTTTAAGGACCAGATTGAAAGCTCTTTCAAAAAGATTGCAGAGGGTGACCTCTTAAAGGGTACTGTAATCGGTATATCAGACACCGAGGTTATACTGGATTTAAGATATTATACCGAGGGAATTATCAAGCTGGAAGAGTTAAGCAATGACCCCTCCTTCTCCATAAAATACGATGTTACCTTGGGAGAAGAGATATCCGGTGTTGTTCTGCGTGAGGATGATGGACAGGGTAATATCCTCTTATCAAAGAAACGGGCAGATGACATCCTTGCATGGGATAGGCTTTGCGAAGATATGGAGGCTAAAACCAAGGTACAAGTCAAGATATCACAGGCAGTAAGGGGCGGTGTTGTTGCATATCTTTATGGTATCCGTGCTTTTATTCCTGCGTCACAATTGTCTTTGGAATATGTGGAAAACTTGGAGACCTGGGTTGGAAAGACGATAGAAGCGGTTATAATCACTGCTGATAAAGAGGAGCGAAAGCTGGTGCTTTCCGGAAAAGAAGTCGAGCTGGAGAATGCCGACAAAAAAAGAGCAAGCAAGATATCAAAGCTTACCCGCGGCACGGTGACAACCGGAACCGTAGAAAAAATAATGCCTTACGGCGCCTTTGTAAATATTGGAGAAGGCCTGTCCGGTCTGCTTCATATATCTCAAATCAGTGAAAGGAGAATCAAATCTCCGAATGAGGTTATTAAAGAGGGCGAGACGGTAACGGTTCAGATAACCGATATAAGAGACGGTAAAATCAGCTTAAGTATGAAGGCGGTTGCAGAAAAGGATAATGCGGTCGCAGATGCTACCGATGTTCCTTCCTCCTATCAATCTGACCCGGATGTAACCACAAGCCTTGCCTCGCTGTTGAAAAACATTAAATTATAAGCCGCATGACATAACACAATTTCATATAAAATAAAGACTCCCTTATGGTAAATCGTACAACGACTATCCATCCGCAAGGGAGTCTTTCTATGTGAAGATAATTATACCTTTTAAAAATATATGTAATCCATCAGATACAGAATAATAAAAGCCAGTGCTCCGAGGCCGATAAGCTGCATTACAAATAACAGCCACAAAAACCCCCGGTTCCCTCCAACCTTCTTTTGCAGCTTTAGATGGCTCTCCTGGATTTCCGCCAGCTTTGTGCTGCTTTGATTTATCATCTGATGCTGCATCTCGGACAGCGTCGACGTCAGATTATTTATCAGCCTCTTATCCATCTCTTCCAATCTGTAATTCGTCTCAATCATCGTCGCCGTCAGGCTCTCTATCTGGTCTAATACCTTTTTCCCCTGATTAAAAGCTTCCTCGTTTTGCTCCTCTAACAAGCTGTCGTCCTTCTCCCTTATCTCTTCCAGAAGCATCAGTATCTCTTCGCTCTGATTTTTTATCTGAGATAATTGCATGGCGGTCTGAACAGGGGATGTCTGACCGCTCCCCGGGTGAATTTCCACCAAACTAAGCCTTTGTATGTATTCTTCCATACACTGCTTATACATCTTTAATATTTCTTTATATTGTTCCAGCTGTCTATTCGTTCTGTCCCTGATATTGTCTTGGCTCTCCTTGTTCTTAGATAAAGGAAATAGACTCATTCGTACCCTCCTCTAACCGTATTATACTCCAAATCCCAGAAGCATTCGGTTTTTTCCTGATTTTTTCTTCTCCTTTTTATCCTTTTTAGAATCATCCTTAGCATGTTCCTCAT
>JAEZXP010000205.1 GCA_023419655.1 Bacillota bacterium
CCTCAGGATGGCAAAAAACACACTGTGAAATGTTCCGAAGCTCACTCCGGTTCTTTCCGTTGCCATTGTCCTTAAAAACCGTTCCTTCATCTCTCCGGCTGCCGCCCGGGTAAAGGTTATTACAAGGATGTTTTCTTCCGCAATAGGATGCTCCTGTATCAGATACTTTGTCCTTTCTGTTATTACCAGTGTCTTTCCCGAACCGGGGCCTGCCAGCACAAGCATAGGCCCATCCTTATGCCGTATGGCTTCTCTCTGTGCCTGGTTTAACTCCATATATGTTCTCCTTAAAATATCGGTGTCTGCATGATTACATAGAAAATCAGATAGCCTTAAAAGATAAGGTGGGGATGCTGCAAAATCATATATTCGTACACGGCATGTACCCTTCATACCTGCGTATCGTATATAATCTTGCAACACTTTTCCCATCTATTAGAATCATATTTCTTAATTATTCATCGCCTTGCCCAGCTTGTTAATAGCAATCCTTATACGGTTCAAGCTTTCTTCTTTACCAAGAATCCTCATAATTTCATAAGCTCCTCCCGGTGTCGACTGCTTGCCTGAAACAGCCGTCCTTATCGGCCATAAGCCTTGGCCGTTCTTTATCTCCTTCTCACTGATATAGGACATTATAACTGTCTCTATCGCTTCCTCAGAATAATCCTCAAGAGCCTCAAACCTTGGCAAAAGCTCTGTTAATACAGTATATGAATTCTCTGTATTGGTCTTCATCTTCTTATGGGTAAACATCTCGATATCATAGTCCGGAAGTTCATCAAAGAAATCGATTATATCTCCTATATCACACAGCGTCTCTATTCTGGTCTTTACAAGCTCTGCAATTCTTCTATAATCCAGCTCCTTATGGATGGCTGCCTTGATATAGGGAAGTGCCATTTCATAGAACTTCTCATCGTCCATCATCTTAAGATATTCCCCGTTCATCCACCGCAGCTTTACCATATCAAATACCGCCGGTGATTTATTGATATGGCGGTAATCAAACTCTCTGATAAGCTCCTCCAGGGACATAATCTCTGTGTTATTCGGTGAACTCCATCCCAGAAGTGCCACAAAATTCACGATTGCTTCAGATATAAAGCCCTGTTCGATTAAATCCTCATAAGAGGAATGGCCGCTTCTCTTACTCAGCTTCTTGTGCTCTTCATTCGTAATTAACGGCAGATGGACATACACCGGCTCCTCCCATCCAAAATCCTGATACAGCCTGGTATACTTCGGGGTAGAAGACAAATACTCATTTCCTCTTACCACATGGGTTATTTTCATCAAATGGTCGTCCACAACATTCGCAAAATTATAAGTAGGGTAACCATCCGACTTAATCAATATCATGTCATCCAGCTCTTCATTATCCACCGTTATATCGCCAAAAATCGTATCATGGAACGTCGTTGTACCTTCGGACGGAATATTCTGACGTATAACATAGGGTATGCCTTCTGCAAGCTTTTCATCAATCTCCTCTTTGGTCAGACGAAGACAGTGCTTATCATATTGGATAATCTCTTTAACCTCTTCTTCCTCATCCTCTGCCACACTGCCCACCGCCTTCTTTAGAGAAGCAAGGCGCTCCTTTGTACAGAAGCAGTAATATGCTGCACCCTTTTCTATCAGCATTTTAGCATATTCCAGATACACACCGGATGCCATGCGCTCGCTCTGAACGTATGGTCCATATCCGCCGTCCTTATCCGGTCCCTCATCATGGATAAGGCCCGTTCCCTCTAACGTGCGGTATATAATGTCTATCGCGCCTTCAACATATCGCTCCTGATCGGTATCTTCAATCCGCAAGATAAAGGTTCCATCCTCATGCTTTGCAATTAAATACTCATATAGCGCCGTTCTTAAATTACCAACATGCATTCTTCCTGTTGGACTGGGTGCATATCTGGTTCTGATTTTACTCATGTCTCTCTTCCTCTCTATCTGTAATCCTTAAATATATCATTATATTGATTCATTTCATTATTCCATATCTCCCTGAATTGAGGGTCCCGGAGCATAAATGCAAACATAAAAATAAACAATATGATTAATAGTATAATTATCAGATAAAACACCAGACTTGCCCTGGCCCAGTTTTTCTTACTTTCTGATACATTTTTACCTGTGGACCATACTATCAGCATTACTAAGAATACCAAACCTCCCACAAAGGGAATAAACATAATCAGATAAGTCCCAAGCCAGTTCAGGAAAGAAACCGGTTTTTCAGTCTGATTATCAGCATCACCCGATGACATTGGCGAAGTTACCGGAGCAGATGCATTTCCTGCTTCATATTGGCCGGAATAGCTATAATCGGGCGACGTATCGGTTCTTGCCATCTTACGAAGGTCGTCCCCGCAATATTCACAAAAATTAGCCCCTTCATTCTGTACCTGTCTTCCACAGGAATTGCATACCATATGAATCACCTCATCGATTTTTGATTTATTATACCATGATTACACGGATTAAACTCGAAAACCTACGGTTTTCTCGTTCGCGTTGCAATTATCCATATCAACCAACAAGATTTATTATGACATATCCATCATGTCACATAAATTTTGCTGGTTGATATGGATTAATCCGCTTATTCGCGTATATTATACCATATGAAAAATAGAAATCAAAGCAGAAAGAAGATTTATAATCAGCCGAATAAAGCAAATTCTGCTGAAACAGAAAAATTCTATTATAACAAAAAATGCTTCAATTCAAAATTGAAGCATTTCTTATGTATTAATCATTTTAATTTTCTGTTCTCATTGCCTCAATGGCACTAATCTTCGTTGCACGCCTTGCAGGAAAATATCCTGAAAGGAGGCCTACTACTACGGATATCGTAAGTCCTAAGAGCGGAAGATATATCGGTATAATCGAATAAGTTGCTCCTGTCACATCTCCCATGGGCTGACCTCCTGTCATCAACGCTCCGAAAAGCGGCTGCCCGTATTTATTAATCAGATAGGAAGCCAGATATCCAAGTCCAACACCTGTCATTCCTCCCATAAACCCAATCATTCCCGCTTCGAACAGGAATAACAGCCGGATATCCTTGACGACGCAGCCCAGCACCTTCATTACACCAATCTCTTTTGTCCTTTCATAGATGGACATAACCATCGTGTTGGCAATACTGATGGCCGATACGAACATGGATACCGCACCCAGAAAGAAGAATATCAGCTGAAGGGTTTTTGAAGCTTCAATTGTAGGCTTAAGATATTGCAGCAAACTTTGTGATTGAAAGCCCATCTCTTTTATCTTATCCTGAACTTCCTCAACATAGTCAATATTATCCACATTAAGCTTAATCTGCTGATATTCCTCCAGCACCTTCATCGCCTTTTTCCGGTCTTCCAAAGTCAGGGTATTGCAGTATTGCCTATATATCTTTTCAAAATAATTAAGATCCATATATACATTATAGTCAAATTCAGATTTTGTCTCTACCATCTTGGCTATATTCGTCAGCGGAAGTGTGAATTCCTTTTTCCGTTCATTCCTTTTATAACGCCATTCATTAAACTTAAAATGTATCTTCTCTTTTTGGATGTCAATCTGGACCGGATTCCAGCTCCATGAGGTTGGGTCATAAAACTCCCATGGCAGATAAAACCCGAATACCATTGCACTATTATCCTCTGCAGAAGGATATTCTCCATACATTAGTTCAGGAAACTCAAAATCATCAAAGGTATTCATATCCATTGCCGTAATACTGATGCCACTCCTATACTTGCCGGAAAAAAGGTCTCCATTATCCCTTAGAACGGGAGTTACCGCCCTGACATGGTCCATGGCTTTAATCTTCTCAAGCAGATCCTTATTAAGCTTCTGTTCCTGGCTTCCTGCCCAGTTCCCTTCGTCATCATAGATGTTGCCGTAGGTATCTACTGTTATAGCGGTAAGACTGCCGTATTCCTTTACCTGGGTCTCAAAGCTCTTATCCATTCCATGACCTATGGATATAGTAATGATAATGAACAAACAGCCTATGACAACACCCAGCACTGTCAGCATGGTTCTTACTTTTCTTCTAAGCAGGCTCCTAAGACCCATTTTAAGCAAATCACTAATCTTCATAAAGATCAATTCCTTTTTTGATTTTTAATCTGGCTAATAACGCCCCAAGAGCTACACTAACGATAAATACTGCCGCAGAGATTCCGATTACAAACGGCCAGGAGGAAAGCAGAGGATCCTTTACCTCGGGTACACCTATCTCCATACCGAAATCTCCTTCATAGCCAGGCTCCATATATCCCCCTTCATTAAATCCGGGTTCCATTAACATTCCATCATCTGCGCTTATTCCGTCATCTGTACCGATTTCTCCATCTATATTTATACCATCATCGGCGACAGCTTCATCGGTATCTATA
>JAEZXP010000221.1 GCA_023419655.1 Bacillota bacterium
TGCAAACACCCCGTATACCGGCGTCTCACAGCTTGCAGTTATTTTAACTCCCCCTAAGGATGTATGGGGAGCCGGGGCTATCTCAAACGCTTCCTCTGTAATATCTATACCATAATTTTTGTATCTCTCAACATAAGAGGAATAGCTTTCTAACAGCTTCTTCTTTCCGACACCTGTGGCATCAAAATAAACACCGCCATTTTCTGTTCCGTTTCCTTTTTTTATTTCTTCAAAAATATAACGGGACATAACATCCTTGTTGACTTTTTCACCCTCCATGCTATGTTGAAGCATGAAACGTTCTCCATAGACATTCCTAAGAACCGCGCCTTCATAAAACATCGTTGTAATTACACTTTTTCCTTTTAATTCTTTGGGAGCTACTGCGGCACTTGGCTCAAATTGAATGAATTCCATATCAACCAAAGGTAACCCGGCCTCATATGCCATTGCAATACCGTCTCCTCCTATATCAAATTTGTTCGTGGAGAATGGATAAATGTTACAAAAACCTCCGCAAGCAAGGATTACCGCCTTTGACTGAATAAAAATAAATTGATTCCTTCGTTTGTGATAAGCCAAGATACCCTGAATCCGTCCATCTTCAACCATCAGTTTTAAGGCCCGTACTCCTGAGCATAAAGTGAAATTATCACGCTTTCTTATAATTTCATCTATTTTCTTTATAATTTCAATGCCTGTTTCATTGCCAATACCTGCTACACGGGGTAAGGAACTACCCAAAGGCTTTAATAACTTGTATCCCGTTTCGTCCTTATCAACTAAAAGCCCTAACTCTTCCAGCTTGGTTAATAATCCATCGCTCTCATAGCATAATTTATCGACCAGAATTACATCTGATTGAAATTTACCGCTTTCTAATGTATCCTTCTTAAAAAGCTCTGCCGAATCCTCTTCGTGTAAGGGGAGATTGAAACCATGAACATACGGAGAAGCGCCAAGCCCGGTCTTCAGCATCATGACAGTAATATTCTTATCCTCTGTTATGGCTTTTGCTGCCATAAGTCCGGATAATCCGCTTCCTATCACGACTGCATCTGCTTCTAGATATTGTATTTCCTTAAACAATAACATATCCTCCTTCTGCAAACAGCTATCCTTACCAAAGTAAGTGTTATATATGAAAAGGGGCTATCACAAAATTGCTACCTTTTGTGATAGCCATAAAAAGTATTAATCTTCCCAGATACCGCCTTTAGCCATTGAGCCAACATTCTTAACAAATAGATTTAGAAATCTCGGGTAATCATCTTTAGAGAATTCCCAGTGAAAGTTGTCCAATCTTCTCTGAATTTCTTCTTGATTCACATTCAGCTCTATACTTCGTTTGGAGATATCAATCACAATCTCATCCCCTTCTTCAACAATTCCAAGAGGTCCACCCAAAGCCGCTTCCGGAGATACATAACCGATACTAAGTCCTGAGGTACCACCGGAAAAACGTCCGTCTGTAATAATAGCACAAGAATCATACAGCTCATGTCTTCCCTTTAATTCTTCCTGGAAGGTAAATGCTGTTGTTCCAAATCTTCCTTTGAGACCCAGGAAACGAATAATAATAGCATCTCCCTTATTTATCTTGCCGCTCCTAAGCGCTGCAAGACTGTCATCCAGTGAATTAAATACTCTGGCTTTGCCTCTGAATGTCATAAGATTCTCAGGAACTGCCGCAATCTTAATTATTGACCCCTCTGGTGCCAAATTACCATAAATAACCCCAATTCCAGGCTCCAACATTACCGGATTATCCAGGGAACGGATTACCTCTTTATTATAATTAACCGCATTCTGAACGTTTTCTTTTATGGTATTTCCTGTTACTGTAATACAATCTCCGTTCATTACCGGCAATAATTCTTTTAGCATTGCAGGCATTCCGCCCGCCAAGTCAAAATCCTTCAGCGAGTAAGGACCACTTGGCGCCAAATGCGATAATAGAGGTATCTTCTCAGATGCTTCATCAAAGTATTTCCACCAAGGCAAATCATAGCCCGCTTCATGAGCAATTGCCGGTATATGAAGAATGAGATTGGATGAGCCTGCAACGGCCATGTCAAGGATAATGGCATTCTTGATTGCATCTACAGACATAATCTGTCTGGCCGTAATATTATTCTTCACCAATTCAATAATCTGCCTACCAGCTTGATAAGCCATTAGATAAAGCTGTGAGCTTACTGCTGATACACTGGAGTTGCCCGGTAATGACATCCCCAGAGCTTCCGCTATCATACACATACTATTTGCAGTTGTCATTGAGGAGCATGCTCCACATATACCCCATGACTTAGAAATCAGGTCGTTATACAAATCCATATCCATTTTACCCTCTTTGGCAGTTCCTACCTTATCCTGCGCATGGATATGTACTACTTCCTCTCCTCTGCATTGTCCAAGGGGCATATAGCCGCCGGTCACCATAATAGCAGGTATATCAATTCTTGCGGCCGCCATCAGATGTCCCGGCACTATAGAATCACAGGTTGAAAGCATAACGATTCCGTCAAAGAAGTGTCCTTCCACCGTCATTTCCACTTGGTCGGCGATAGAGTTTCTACTGGGAATCTCGATATATCTTGGATCTTTAAGAACCATTCCGTCACACATCGCCGTCGTCATAACTTCAATCGGTAAGCCTCCTGCTTCACGGACACCCTGCTTTACTCTTTCCGCCACCTTATCCAAATGCACATGCCCCGGATTATATTCATTCCATGAATTAACAATTCCTATGAGCGGCCTTTTCATTTCTTCTTCAGAATATCCCATTCCCAGCATAAGTCCTCTGCGGCATTCTGATGCTTCACCAAATTCCCATTGGCTTCTTAAGTTCATTTCTTCTACTTTCATTCTTTCTGCTTTCATTTCTTCCTCCTTAAATTATATAGATTTTTTAGTCAGTATAATATTTTCATCTTTGTACTCTGCCTGAACCATCACCATTCATTAAATGCATCACTTCTTCCACTGACACCTGATTAAAATCATACTCTACCGTATGTTTTAAGCAAGATGCCGCAACTGCAAAATCAATTGTTTTTTGGGGATTATACCCTGATGCTATGGCATAAATCAATGCACCGCCAAAGGAATCTCCTCCTCCGACCCTATCCACGATATGGATTCTATAAGAGGGGGAGTAATAATAATTTCCATTCATGTACAGAAGTCCTGCCCAATCGTTGTCACTGGCTGACAGACTGCCTCTTAATGTAATTGCAACAGTAGGAACATTGAAGCTTTCCGATAGTGTCTTTGCTACTTCCTCATATCCTTTTTTGGATAAAACTCCTGTTGTTACATCTGTATCCTTTGATTTAATCCCAAATACTTTTTCACAATCCTCTTCATTTGCTATAACAACATCCACATATTCCATCAGCCTTCCCATAACCTCTCCGGCTCTCTCACTGGTCCATAGCTTATTTCGATAATTCAAATCACAGCTAACAGTGATACCCTTTTCTTTCGCTGCCTCGCAAGCCTGAATACATATCTCTGCTACATTATCTCCGAGTGCAGGGGTAATTCCTGTGAAATGGAACCAGCTTGCTCCGGTCAAAATTACATCCCAGTCAAATTCTTCTTTCTGTGCCATAGATATTGAAGAATATTTTCTATCATAAGTAACAGTAGATGCCCGCTGTGACGCACCCTTCTCTATATAATAGGTTCCCATACGGTCACCTCCAAAGACAATATGAGATACATCCACATTGCAGGCTCTTAATCTCCGTATGGCTGCTTTTGCTAAATTATTGTCCGGAAGCTTTGTAACCAGAGCCGCTTCTCCACCATAATTGCTGACGGAAACCGCCACATTTGCTTCACCTCCTGCAAATGACATTTCCAAATTCTCTGCCTGAACCAAACGTAAGTATCCCTGTGGATTCAGCCTGAGCATCAATTCACCAAAACAT
>JAEZXP010000250.1 GCA_023419655.1 Bacillota bacterium
AAGCTCCATAGGACGGAATCTCCCAAGCATTCGCAGCATAAGGCCGGAGGATAAAGCCAGAAAACCAATCTCCCCCAGTACACAGGCTGCTATGACTGCATAGGGCAATGATGTATCGGGTACATAGTCGGCTGTTACCGCTGCTGCCAGGTCTGCCAGTGCAGATGTAACCGACTGCGATGTGGAGATTAAACCAATAACGGCTCCTGCCGGTATTCCGACGCCAGCCAGAACAACCAGACGCACTAGCAGCGTACGCCGTGCTATGGGGTGTGGGGCACCTAATGCCCTCATAATGGCATACTCCCTCTTACCCCGCCCTATAAATAGGTATACCGCCAGTAGTAGAGATATCGCCGCTGCGAATACGGACATCATGGTATTGATTAACGAAAGACTTGAACTGGACCGTATGTTCTTGCTGACCTCGGACCATCCTCCATCTTTGAAGCGTATTGTCAGTCCAAGTTCTTCCTCTAACAACTCTGCTTTACTAAGAAACTCATCTATATTATGACCTCCTGAAACCATAAAGCTAAATTCACCTGACTTAATCTCATGATCTTCTGGTGGCTCTATCGGCAATAAAGATGATGGTACAAAGATAGTACTGGTTGTGTAGCTCATATGTATATAATTCGACTGGTCGCTTACCAGATCCATGTCAATATATGCTCCTACAATCTCAAGTTCAACTGTCTCTATGGGAGGCGAATACCGTTCGGGAATACAGGCGACTGCTCCAAATCCTAAGTTCTGTTCAAGCAGCTTACCACATAGCCCTATCGTAATTTTATCGCCTATCTCCAGCTTGTTCTGCATCAAAAACCATTGATTCACCACACATACATTGGACCCAAGATCATCCTCTGTCAGTGCCCTTCCCAACCGTATCGTCATCTTATTATCTGCAAAGCGGGGAATAGAGGACATATCCGAAGTGTACACCATATCGTAGGCTCGTATATCACTATTAGTTATCTCTATTAGCTGCCGTACGCTGGAGAATTCCTCCGTCTCTAAATAGTTATCTGTCGTTCCATCAAGCTCCCAGACAGAAGGACAATAATCCATCGTATCTATATCTCCCAAGTAAAGTCTTCCCGGCCTCCGAGGATCCCATCTTCCAACCAAAAGATACCTGCTTCCCTTTGTAAGGGTATTCACAAAACTTTGACCGAAGGGATTATCATGAATACTATAATGTCCCCTACTCGCACCTAAACCAGCAGAGCCACTAGCTGTAACACTAAGACCTTCTTCTGCAAAAACTAGGATAAAACTGTTTATTCCATCATGTGGCATAAAAGACCGGTCGCCAGCAATTAATTTACAGTTAGAAAACTCCAATTGAAGGTTCAAATATGGCCCAGAAAATTGATCATGTACCTCAGTATAATTATCAAACGTACCTTCCATTATGAATCTTGTCGTGTAATTATATGATGAATCGTTCGATAAGTCTAAGCGATTGTAACTGTCCGATATTCCGGTTGTCATATACCGGGTATCCGTAGCTGTTACCTGTGGTAGAGATTTTATTGTCTTTATTTGCTCCTCAGTTATCTCAAAGGGAGAAATAACGGGATCAAAAAATCGACTATAAAAATAGCTTGATTCGTTCTGTCCAGCGGTATATGGCACTCCCGTATCCAGATATCCGATACCTGTATAATAGCTTGTCGCTCTCTCCATCTCCCGGGTGGTAATCGCATACTCGCTTACCCTGGAAAAGAGTGCGAAGGAAGCCACAGCAAGCAGAAGGACTGTCAGCAATGCTTTGAAAGGTGTACGAAACAGGGTCTTTAGTGATAACGATGGTCTCAAAGATTTATCTCCTTCCATAGAATTTATCTACTAAAATGACTAATTTCATGAGATTACCTACTTTAAGTAGCCAAAAGCAATCTATATCAAGAATATCATAGCCTTTAAATGGGCGTCAACCCATAATTTGTATTCTATTATCACATATAACCATAAAGCCCCAGCAGAAGGGCAGAATTCCACTAGGGCTTTCTTATAAACTAAAACTGTCGAATATTAAGAGATCCGTACTCAGCTGGATCTTCTTTAACAACGCTTGTAACGACAGCATCAAGTAGTTCTACTTGACAAATACAATCACAATGACAAAAGCTACATGATGCACACAAGTATGCCTCCACTGTATTCTTCATAGTGCTGGAATCCTTATTGAGTTTCTTCATTATTTTCACCTCCCATCATATATAATAGTAACGCGCTATTCGTGAACTCACATAAGCTGTCAACTCGATATCTGCCCGTAAATCATCTTCGTATTCATATATCATATGGATTTGATGATAACATCTAAGATTAGTTGGGTGCATACTCCGCTTGCAGTGATAGGATTCTATCAGCAATCTCATTTGGTGAAAATATACCCAGACTGGGAATAAGCTCGTTCAAATTCACATCAAACTCTCTTTCAACATCTAAGAATAAGGCTGCCATGTCATAGGTAGGCAGGGAGGCAGGTACACCCATAAGATCCCTGCCCGGCTCTATCTTATTTATATCTGTATACGAGCCAATCAGTTGATTTAGCCTTTCTATAATAAATGATTTCTCCATACATCCTCCTTTACAGCACATACACATTTTGCTGCAGCTCTTCGATTAATTGGCTGTATGCCGGTCCGCATGATTCCGGTTCCAAGGCACTAAACAGGTTTGACGGCATATCCGCGTTATATTGTGCAATCTTATTTAATACGAAACCGCTTTCAAGCGTCAAATAGCTAAGCACCCTCTGCGACTTCTCATCGATAAACTTTGTATTTGAGCTATGGAAATGGACTTTTCCTGAATTCAGCCTGAATTGAGCAAATTGCCTTAGAAAATCAAAATATTCCTTCGTCGGCTCAATAAAATAATAACTCAATATAGTAAGATCTGGTCTGGCTGCGGTGGTCAGAGCCAGTGCCGTTTCTCCGAAGAGTCCATGAATATAGCTGTTCATCGGCATAATCCCTCCGGGAATCCCAATAATCATCACATCCGGTTTTTCCTGCTTATATGTTTCATAAAACAACTGGTTATACAGATAGGCCTTCTTCCAGAGCGGAAGCTCGGGAGCGTCAGGAAGTGATTGAAAGCCAAACAAATGGCTATAGGCTTTCGTACCAAATTGCGTTACTTTATACCCTTTCCTTTGGAATGCTTCTCTTAACCCAAGCTGAATCTCGAATTTTTGGCAATTCTCCCCCTGCCCCATTACCATAACGACCGGAACCGGTATCTCTCTTAGCGGCATATCCGGATAAATATATCTTTCTGCTGCCATGGCAGATATCTGATCTGGTGATATCAATTCTCTTCCTGAATTCCTGATACAAGCCGCGTGCTCTGTATAATTGCTTTCTGATTTGTTCTTATCTAAATTCAGCAAAACAGAGTCACATTGCTTCAGCTCTTCTATAAAATCTCCTCTAAGGATAATTCCCGTTGGTACGCCGCCATCCAGTTCACATGTATCCTTTCCCTCCCAGCCAAATCCCTTCGATGGAATCGCAGATGTAAGCTCATATCCCTCCAGCATATGCCTGAATCTGGCGATAGAACACGTATCTTTATTAAAAGGATAGACCATCAGTTTTTTCATAAGAAATCTCCTTCCTCAAAGTTAAATCCTGACTCCTTCAGAAAACATATTATTTTTAGATCATATTCACACTGGCGACGTACGTATTGACACCTTGATAAACGCATATTCTTTGAAAGCTCGACCAGATTATCAGAAAACGCCGCACATAAGGTACATCGCGTAATTGTCCAACATTTTTTACAATGCTCCTCGGTAATTTGTCCGGGATTAATCAGCACCTTTGCCTTTTCCACATCAAAACCATGCTCCAAATCCCCTATTAACATCGGCTGTGAATTCTCACTCACTCGTTCACACGGAAAGAATCTTCCATTCACATCAATAAAAAGCCGCCTTGCCCCTGCCAGGCAAGGACCACCGGGATGGCATGTCGGCGGAAGCTTGGGTATCCTTCCAAGGCTGTCATATTTCTGTTTTAATGTCGATCTTCTATTATTAATCATGGGAGAAACATATCTCTTATCTAATTTACCCAACATAAAAAGCAGCATTTTGCAGATCTCATGATTGTAGTACAACGAAAATGCCTCACTATAGCTATAAGTCTCCTTCGTATATAAATCACTGATAAAGTTCATGGATATATTATAGTAAGAAAGAACCTCCTCCGATTGGAATAAAGACGGCAGACAGTGCTCATCCATATCCGGACTGACAACAGCATTAAAGCTTAGCTTTTCACGGGACTGCGGGTACTTTTCATGGATTGCCTCAATATTTTTCATAATGATATCATAAGAGCCCCGCCCGTCCGGAAACTTTCGGGATTGATCATGGATTTGCTTCGGTCCGTCCAGGCTGATTAAAATATTAAATTTATTTTCAATCAGATAACCATATATATCCGGTGTTAAGAGCGTGCCATTGGTCGTCATGGAAAACGAAATATCCCTATCCGGCGCCTGCTGTTTTACATATTCAACACAATCCTTAATTAACTGGAGCTCTAACAGCGGCTCTCCGCCATAAAAACCAAATACTAATTTTGATACCTCCTCTGTACGCGATAAAGCCATATCAATCGCTCTTCTGGCTGTATCAAAGGACATACTCTTCGGCGAATGGGCACGGTTCTCATAAAGCCCTGAGTAGGTGCAGTAGCTGCATCTTAAGTTACATCGCTGTGTCACCTGCAATGTGGTCTGCTCCAGCCTCTTTCCAAGATGCATTGCTAAAATATCCGTATCAGGATGGCGAATGCTCTCAATGTTTGCTTCCAGGCATAGTCCCTTTTTCTGAAAATCCTGTAATATCCTTTGGTTTTCCTCTGTCTCTATTCCTCGTTCAATCTCCGCCAGAGCCTGATATTGCTCCTCATCAACGGAAAATACGCAATTGGAGTTTGCATCAAAAACATACTTATGTTTTGGAATAGAAAACGTGTGGAATAATAAAGACATATTTTCACCTTCTTTCGCAGTAATTTAATTGCTTATGCTTATATGTTCTCTAATTTCCGGTTTTGCTTATAAGCTGTACGAACGAGCAGCATGAGTTTAACAGTTCTTCATAGGTACCTTGTCCAACCAGCTTGCCGTCATCCAAAACCAGAATTTTGTCC
This sequence comes from Bacillota bacterium, assembly GCA_023419655.1. Classification (GTDB taxonomy): domain Bacteria; phylum Bacillota; class Clostridia; order Lachnospirales; family Lachnospiraceae; genus Mobilitalea. The sequence continues at coordinate 5,193 of JAEZXP010000250.1, forward strand.
ATCTTATGTAATATGTCAACCCGGTGAGTCACGATAAGGGTAATTTCGTTGCTCCTTTGCTGTAAAATAAACTCATTCAGCAGCCTCTCCGATTCTCCATCCAGGTTATTTGTCGCCTCATCCAATATCAGTATCTTATGTGGCTTTGCCCAGGCCCGTAATGCTGCCAGCTTCTGCCTCTCTCCTCCTGACAACTTTGCTCCGTCAACTCCGGCTGCCGTATCAAGGCCATCCGGTAAATCAGATAGAAATTCTGAGACACCTAACAGCTTGGCAGCTTCTATCAGTCTGTCCTCTGAAACTTCTTGATATAAACTTATATTTTCTCTGACAGTGGCATTAAAGAGAAATACCTTTTGCTCAACCTGACTGAAAAGCCCTCTGTAATCCGCAATATCCAAATCACGGATATCCGTTCCGCAATATGTAATTATACCTTCAGAAGGTTCATACAAACGCAGAATCAGTTGTATAATGGAGCTTTTCCCGCTTCCGTTCGTTCCCACAATCGCTGTTCTTTCACCTGCTCTTAATTCAAAAGAAATACCGCTTAATACATTTGTATCACCATCATAACTTAAGCTCACATTTTTAAATTTAAAATGGATTTGTCCGGTGGGAATATCCAGATATCCCTTGTGCTCTTCTTCTGTCTCCATAAATTCAAAATATCGCTTGAGAGATGGAATTATGGGTGTAAAATAAAATTTAATACGGGTTAAAAATGAGATAGAACTGATAACAACCGATGAATACGATATAAACGAAAACAATCCGCCCAGGGTCAGCTGCCCCTTAAAAATAAAAACTGCTCCGAGTATGTAGAGAATTCCGGAAAGCAATGCGTCTATCGTGCTGGAAGCAACATTATTTCCGTGTTCATTACCTGCAATATTATATCCATTACGTATAATTCCACGTCTTAACCTTGTAAACTCACCTATTTTCCTCCAATACATTCCCCAGAGCTTAATCGTTGTAATACCCTGAACAGTTTCACCAATCCATTCCGAAAATTCTGTATTCAGCTTCATCGCGGCCTCAAATGCTTTTGTACGTTTTTTGGTAAAGACATTATTAATCAGAATTTTCACAGGTATTACCAATATTACCAATACGGTCAGTTTCCAATTGATTATAGTAAGACCGGCAACCCCGCCTATCATACACAATCCTTGAACAATGGAGATTACAAATATCGGATCCGATATTTTGGCGATATTCATTACATCATATTCAACATTATTAATTATTTTGGTACTATTTGATTCCTTAAAAAATGAAACCGGGAGCTTCAGCAGATGTCGGAAAGCGTTATGAAATAACCGGAATGGGAGAAGCTTATTAATATATGTATAGTTAAGAAATTGTATCGCTTCTGATAGCTGAAGAAAAAGAAACAGGCTGAATATAAGTAGGGCATAAATCACCACATCCTTCAGATTACCGCCTAAAACACCGTTATCGATTAAACGCTGTCTTAATAGCGGGTCAATCGTGCGAAAAAAGGATGTAAGCAAAGCACATATACAAATTACTGCGATACGTAACCGAAAAGGACGCAGCATGGATAAAAACCTTTTAGACGTACTGAACATCCTTCTTTTTTTATCTGTATTCATATCCATAAAATACTCATCCCTTTAAAGGTTATTGCAGCAACTGCTATTACAATCTTCTTACTCAAATGACCATTAGGAAATCATCTCATATTTAAGGAATTAATCTCCATGTACAGATTACCAGATTTATACTGGAATGTCAATCCAATTTACTTACTTTTTTACCTTTTTAACCTATTTTATTCCATATTGTTGCGTAATCACCTATGATTCACGACAAATATTTACTCTGATATACAGCATTTTTTTAGTTTTTATAATTTCCGTAGCATATACGTCGAAAGATATTAACAGGGTTACAATCACCGCATGATTTTTAGTGATGCAATACATAAATTACCGTATAGGTAATATATTGTTACATAAGCAGAAGAACGGAGGAGGATTGGATGAGTTTTCTTTCGAATTTGATTTATGAATATGGATTGGTTGCTATGTTTCTTATCATTATGCTGGAATATGCCTGTTTCCCGGTGTCCAGCGAAATTGTACTGCCCCTTTCGGG
>JAEZXP010000115.1 GCA_023419655.1 Bacillota bacterium
TTACTGCAAAATATCCAACTTATAATAGTTCTATGATAAAAATGGTTGCTGGTTTTATCGATTCGAGTAGAGTGATTGAAACATATCTTGATAGCCAAAATAGTTTTGGTGCAATGATTAGAACAGGAATAAGAATTGAAATTGACGACGATTTTAATCTTCTAGGGGTTAAAGTTAAAAACCCTGGATTGTTATCCATGTGGGTATCTATATAATCGTAACCCCGGGTGGAACGAAGCATGTAAAAACTCAGACAGCATTAGACCTGTCCCTGAACTAAATTCCGCTGTGTTAGGGTCAAATATATAGAAATAATAGAATGAAGATAGTACTTATTCGGAACGTTACAAAAATATTATTATGTTTTATTTCCAAAAAGTTTAAAAGAGATTAATTCATAAGGTTTAGCAACCTTCTCAGAATATTGATAAATTTCTTCACGTTGGGCTGGGGTTAATTCTTTATAAAAAGGATGGTCAACAATCATATTAAATTGCTGTATTTGAATCACAATAATCGTTTGATTCCAAGGGGTGTTATACTTCACCCCTGCTTTATATTTGCCTAATTCTTTAAAAACCCTTGTTGTATAGCAAATCTTTCCTTGATTCAATCGTTCGATAATCAAAGAATGTTCATTTTCTGGGAAAGTCATTAAATCATGTTCCATTGTTCCCTCACCTTTGCCTCTGTAGGTTTCTTTGCATATCCTAAAAATCTTCAACTCCCGGTTTATATGCTCTATTGCAATTCTTAATTTTGAAAGCATAATGATATCCGCTGTCGAGCATAGCCCAAATATCCTTTGGTAAAACGCCAACTAAGCTTTCTTTGAACATCCTAAAGTTATGTACAGTTCCCATATCATTGTATATGTTCAAAATTTCCATGTTTTGAGCGTTCGCTAAGATTTGATATTTCGTTGTGTGACAAAGTTGAAAAAAGGTACGGCCTTTTCCTCAATGTAGGAAGTAAACGGGTACCGGGCACCGTAAAATTTCAGGTGGTTTTTGAGTATAATAAATGGTACAATATAAATTAGTTGATTATGATTTTTTGACGAACAGGACGAATTATACTGTCTGATTCCAATAAAAAAATTCCCGGAAGTCTTAACCTAAAGCTTCCGGGAACATACTTACTGCGGATAGAGGGACTCGAACCCTCACGCCCTCGCGAGCGGCAGATTTTGAGTCTGCTGCGTCTGCCATTCCGCCACATCCGCTTAGTGACCTTGATAATTCTATCATAATTAATATTATAATTCAAGTAAGAATTGTAATATTATATAAAACAAAATATCAGCTGTTATTTGTAAAGATTTTAATTTAAAATAATCTGTAAAGTAATTATATCCTTCAATTAGAAAGCATATAAAAGGAGCAAAAAAAATGACCTGTATGAAGGCTCAAAGCTTAATCACAGCATTTATTAATGATGAATTAGATATTGATGAGCTGGAGATGTTTATCGACCATATACAGTCCTGTGAGGAATGCAGGGAGGAGCTGGAGGTTTATTATGCCCTTTTGACGGCAATGAAGCAGCTGGATGAGGATAAGAATCTGTCCGATGATTTCAATCATGAGTTGAAGGAAAAGATAGAGCGCTCCCAGGAAAGAATCATACATCTAAGATATAATTATTATCGCAAGAAGGGTATCTTGATATTTGTTATGATTTTTCTGACTGTATTTTTCAGTATACAACATTATTTTATGCCGAGGGAGAAGGAGAATACCGTTACAGAAAGCAGATTTAAGATGAAGATGTCCTTTGGTGAGGATAGGTTTAGCGAGATTACCCAGATGCTGGACAGATACCTTGAAGATATCCAAGAATAAGCGGATTAGCCCATGAAAATCAACATGGATAAGTGCATACGCAAAATTTATCCGCTTATATACACAAAGTCATGATATAACCGACAAGGGAAGGGAGGATTTCGCAGAACCTGTCTGCGAAAATCAGTATGAGTAAAAAATTAGTTTTAATTGACGGTCATAGTATTTTGTTCAGGGCATTTTATGGAATGCCGGATTTGACAACTTCAAAAGGAGAACATACCAACGCTATATTAGGGTTTTTAAATATTCTGTATAAGATTCTGGATGAGGAAAAGCCGGAGTATTTGGCGGTTGCATTTGATACCCATCATCCGACGTTCCGGCATGAATTATTTACCGAATATAAGGGAACCAGAAGTGCCATGCCCGAGGAATTGAGAGAACAGGTACCGGTTATGAAAGATGTTTTAAAAGCTATGAATGTCGTAGTGCTGGAAAAACCGGGATTTGAGGCGGATGATGTGCTGGGGACCCTGGCTGCAAAGGCTGAGAAAAATGGGTATCAGGTATCGTTGGTATCCGGTGACAGGGACCTTTTGCAGCTGGCCAGTAACAACATCAAGATTCGTATTCCCAAGACCAAGAGAACCGGTACGGAGATTGAAGATTATCTGGCGGATGACGTGATGGAGAAATATAATGTTACGCCCAAGCAGTTTATTGATTTGAAGGGTTTGATGGGTGATACGTCGGATAATATCCCTGGGATACCGGGAGTCGGAGAGAAGACCGCAGCAAAGCTGATAAGCCAGTACCATTCCATAGAGAACCTTTATGAGCATATTGATGAGCTGTCACCGGGTAAGGTGACTACAACCCTAAAGGAGAATAAGGATTTGGCTTTCCTGTCAAAAGAGCTGGCTACAATTTGTATTGATTGTGACCTGGACTTTGAGATTGAGAAGGCAGCTGTTGGTGACCTTTATAATGAAGAGGTATATAGATGGTTTAAGAATCTGGAGTTTAAAAGCCTGCTTTCTAAATTTCAGAATATAGATATTAATCATTCCCTGGAGATTGAGGAGACCTTTACGGTTATCGACGAGCTTGCCAAGGCCGACAGGGTATTTGATAAGGTCAAGGCGGTGGATGATTTTTATGTAGGACTTCATACGATTACGGACCAGGACAGGCTGCTTGGAATTTCCCTGTGCATCAGTGAGAAGCAGATTTACCTAATCCTGCGGACGGGAATGATTACGGAGGATTATCTGGAAGATAAAGTGGCGGAGATTACAGGCAGCAATACACCTTTGTCAGTTATCGGACTGAAAAGCCAGCTTGGACTCTTGAAGCTTAATGAGAGCAATCCGGTGTTTGATACGGCGATAGCAGCATATCTGCTTAATCCTTTGACGGATTCTTATCATTATGATGATATAGCCAGAGATTATCTGGGGATGACGGTTCCGTCGGAAGAGGATTTATTGGGAAAGACAGGTCGGACCGAAGCCGTGGAGAAACTGCCGAAGGAATTTGCAGCCTATGGATGCTATTGTTCCTATGTAGCCTTTGCAGCAGCTCCCAAGCTGAAAGAACAGCTTGAGAATACAGGGATGCTGCAGTTATTTGAAGAGATTGAGATACCTTTAATCTATACGTTGTATGATATGCAGTGCAGAGGAATACGCGTCAATAAGGAGGCATTAAAGGAATACGGTGATAATCTTGAGGTGGGAATTGTTTCACTGGAGAAGAATATCTATGAGTTGGCAGGCGAAGCCTTCAATATTAATTCCCCCAAACAATTAGGAGTAATTTTGTTTGAAAAGCTAAAGCTTCCTTTTGCAAAGAAGACAAAGACCGGATATTCCACCTCCGCCGATATATTGGAAAAGCTCAGGGGCGAACACCCTATCATTGCTATGATATTGGAATACCGTCAGCTTACCAAGCTAAAATCCACCTATGCCGACGGACTGGCTGTCTATATTATGGAGGATGGGCGGATACACGGAAAGTTCCATCAGACGATTGCTGCAACAGGAAGAATCAGCAGTACCGACCCTAATCTCCAGAATATTCCAATTCGTATGGAGCTTGGCAGACAGATAAGAAAGGTATTTATTCCGGAGGAAGATTATGTATTTTTAGATGCGGACTATTCACAGATTGAGCTTCGGGTGCTGGCTCATTTGTCGGAGGATGAACGGCTTATCAATGCCTACAGGGAGGCGAAGGATATTCATAGGATTACTGCCTCGGAGGTATTCCATACCCCTTTTGATGAGGTGACTTCCCTGCAAAGAAGCAATGCCAAGGCTGTGAATTTTGGAATCGTCTATGGTATCAGCTCCTTTGGTCTGGGACAGGATTTGAACATAACCAGAAAGGAAGCAGAGACTTATATTGATATATATTTTGCTACCTATCCAAAGATTAAAGCGTATCTTGACAGGATTGTGGCGGATGCTAAGAAAGATGGCTATTCTACAACGATGTTCGGAAGAAGGCGGCCGATACCGGAGCTGTCCTCCAGTAATTTTATGCAGCGCTCATTCGGGGAAAGGGTGGCGATGAATTCTCCTATTCAGGGAACTGCGGCAGATATTATAAAGATTGCCATGAACCGTGTTAACCGCAGATTAAAGGACAATCGTATGCGTTCCCGACTGATACTGCAGGTGCATGATGAGCTGCTGGTGGAGACCCATAGGGAAGAGATAGAAGAGGTTAAGCTTATCATAGCAGAAGAGATGCAGGGGGCGGCCAGTCTGGCAGTGCCTTTAGAGACCGATGTTAAAATGGGTGATAACTGGTATGAGGCAAAATAAATTATTTGTATGAAGGGGTATATGTTATGAGGGTAATAGGAATTACAGGGGGAATTGGCAGCGGAAAATCGCTGGTGGCCGATATAATGATTAAAAACTACAAGGCTTATTAAATCAATTCGGACAGGATTGCCAGAGAACAGATGCTGCCCGGGGGTATAAGCTATCCGGGGGTAGTCGGTTATTTTGGAGAAGGGATTCTTGCCAAAGACGGTACCATTGACAGAGAGAAGCTTTCGAAAATTGTATTTGCCGACAAGAAAAAACTGCTTACGTTAAACAGCCTTACCCACCCGAATGTACTGGCTGAGGTTAAAAAAATCATCGGTGAAAAGAGGGCGGATAAGGATGTGCCGTACTGCATAATAGAAACCGCGCTAATGATTGAGTCCGGTTATGACTGCGTATGTGATGAGGTGTGGTATGTTCATTCCGCACCCGGTATACGAAGAGACCGGCTATAGCAGCACCGTGATTATACGGATGAGAAGATTGATGCGATTTTTAGCAGTCAAAGTAAGGAAGAAGACTTCTTTAACCGGTTTTCAAAGGTCATCTATAATGATGGGGATATATACAAAATAGAGCAGCAGATTGATAAGCTGCTATCGGATTGCCGTCCGGTTT
>JAEZXP010000056.1 GCA_023419655.1 Bacillota bacterium
GCTCTATTCGGGTACCCGATATGAACCGGCGGACGAGGTGAAAGCGGGAACGGTCTGTGCAGTTACAGGCCTTACCAGGACTTATCCCGGTCAGGGACTGGGGATAGAGCAGGACCTGGATATGGCAGTGCTTAAACCGGTTCTTACCTATCAGCTTATACTGCCCCCGGAATGCAATGCATTTCATATGCTTTCCCAGCTAAGAGGGCTGGAAGAGGAGGACCCAATGCTTCATATCGTATGGTATGAGCAGCTTCAGGAGATTCATATCCAGCTTATGGGGGAGGTACAGACCGAAATATTAAAAAGTCTGATAAAGGAACGATTTGGCGTAGAGGTGGAATTTGGCGCAGGGAATATACTGTATAAAGAAACCATACAGGAGCCGGTAGTTGGGGTAGGACATTTTGAGCCATTAAGGCATTATGCAGAGGTTCATCTTCTGCTGGAACCGGCAGAACCGGGCAGCGGACTGATATTTGACAGCAGATGCAGTGAGGATATATTGGAAAGAAGCTGGCAGAGGCTTATCCTGACCCATTTGGAGGAAAAGGAGCATAGGGGGGTATTAACAGGCTCGCCGGTTACGGATATGAAGATTACCCTTATCGCAGGCCGAGCCCATCTTAAGCATACCGAAGGCGGGGATTTCAGGCAGGCCACCTATCGGGCTGTGCGGCAAGGCCTAAAAAAGACGAAGAGTGTACTACTTGAGCCATATTATCATTTCAGGTTAGAGGCCCCCTCCGATACCATCGGCAGGGCCATGACGGATATCCAGCGGATGAACGGGAGCTTTGAACCGCCGCAGATTAACGGGGATACGGCGGTTTTGACTGGAGAGGCTCCGGTGGCGGCCATGGGCGGATACCAGGTTGAGGTAAACGCTTACACAAGAGGAAGAGGAAACTTATTCTGTACCTTGGCTGGATATCAGCCCTGCCATAATCCGAAGGAGGTAATCGACAGGATAGGCTATGACAGTGAGCTGGACCCGGAGAATCCTACCGGCTCTGTATTCTGTACCCATGGTGCAGGCTTTTTTGTAAGCTGGAATCAGGTTGAGAAGTACATGCATATAGAAAATTCCATGAAAGAGCTTTTTCCTGATGAAATTCAGGACAAGGAAGCAGAGGATGTGTTCGATGATATCCGTGATTATGGGGTATCAAAGCCTAAGACCTCCCCAGGCGGCAAGGATTCCTGGCAGGAGGATAAAGAGCTTGAGATGATTTTTACACGGACCTTTGGCCCTATCAAGCAGAGTACGGTTTATACCGGAAGCAAATTAGGATATGAGAAGCGCCCTTTGGGAGCGGATACTTCCCATGACACGGCGAAGCGTCCTGCGGGTTCAAAGATAAAGGCGATGAAGGAATATCTTTTAGTAGACGGATATAATATTATCTTTTCATGGGACAAGCTGAATGAACTGGCGAAAGAGAATATGGATGCTGCAAGATATAAGCTGATGGATATATTAAGTAATTACCAGGGCTTTAAAAAATGTATCCTAATCCTTGTATTTGACGCATATAAGGTCAAGGGCGGAATAGAGAGAATTCAGAGATATCACAACATCGATGTAGTCTATACAAAAGAAGCGGAGACCGCCGACCAATATATTGAGAAAGTAACGCATGAAATTGCGAGAGATAATAAGGTTACTGTCGCCACTTCCGATGCCCTGGAGCAAATAATAATCCTTGGCAGGGGTGCAGCCAGATTATCTGCAAAGGATTTAAAGGAAGAAATTCAGCGGGTAAATAATGAAATACGCCAGGACTATCTTGAGAAGAGCTCCGGCGGCAAAGCCTATATAGGAGAGCAGTTTAACCGGGATGTAATCGAATATATCGAAGGGGGAAACGAAGGTCTGTAATCACATAGCATGACAATATCTGACACTCGTACTTGTAAAGTGGTTTATATTGGGCTATAATAGTTAAAAATGATTTAAGCGAAGTGGAGTATATTGCCGGCGAGGCCAGACAGGCCCAGTTTAAGCAATTGATAAAGGAGTATAGGACGTATGATAGTACATAGTATTAAAAGCATAGTGCGTACACCAAAAAAGACCATCTTATTTCTGTTATTAATCGCGTTATTATCTTTATTCTTAAGTGTTGGTACAGGTATGTATCAATCGGCTGACAATATGATTAAGCAGGCTGACGAGACATTTACTACAGTTGTAGACTTAACTTACCTTGGAAATAAAGGTGAAGATGCGGCTGCTTTTTATGAGCAGATGAATGAGGATGTGGCAGCGCTGGAGCATTCTAAGCTGCAGCAGCATCCGGATGTGCTTTCAACGAATATTGAAAGAACAGCCTCGGCGTATATTGAAGGAAAACAGATTAACCAAAGTCTGCCTGCCTTGGATGATTATGTTATTATCGAAGCGTTCAATTTGAAACAGTTCGATGAATCAAGATTTCAGGGAATCATAAATACGGTTTATTTTGGTGAAAACATGAGGGAAGATACTTATGTGATGGTAAGCCAATATGGTCTGCCAGAGGAGCTTGAATTCACGCTTGGACATAAATATCTTATTGTCGGTAAAAAATCCGCAGGACACAATCCCACACCGATTGTTACACCGATTCTTCCGGATGGCATAGAAGGCTTTGAGACGGTGGTTGATTTAACTGAATTTCCTGATTTTTTTGAGTCGGAGATGGGTATAGAACTGCAGAAAATAGCAGAGGCCCTCAATGTTGTAAGAAAATCCCTTCCGGTTACCTTAGTAACGAGCTTTGAAGCGGTTGAGCCTTACTTTAGCCGGGATTTGGTTATTAATAAGGGGCGGATATTCAATGAGGAAGAGTATCAGAAGGGAAAAAATGAGGTTATCTTAATCAGCAAGGCAATCGCAGAATTTTACGGGGTTGAAGTGGGTGATAAGCTGGAATTAAAGCTCCATTATGCGAAGAATGGGACGGGGCTGTCGAATTACATAATGGATTACAGCTTCAGTAAGATAGCAGAGTATGAGATTGTCGGTATCTTTGAGAATAAATATGACAACAGATATACGGTATATATGCCTATGGATGACTGGATTGAGCAAGACTGCTATTCAGTCAGATTAGCGAGATATGTTGTTAAAAATGGTTCGGGAGAAAAATTTATAAAGGACAATGCAGATGCCATTCCCTCCAATATGAGCTTTACCATCTATGACCAGGGCTATGAGGAGGCAATCAACCCCATTATGGAGTTAAAGAATACGGCAATCCTGCTGCAGATACTTGGGACAGTATCCGGTACGATTATATTGCTTTTGTTCTCCTATCTGTATGTAATTAAGCAAAGGGACACGATTGTAAATATGCTTGCCCTTGGAGCAGGTAAAAGACGTACAATAAGCTATGTTCTTATTGGCTCCTTGCTTTTGGTTTTAATAGCCAGTGTTACGGGCTCATTTTTGTCATCAGGCTTTGTAAACAGGATTACGAATAATATATTTGAAAAAATGATTGCATTATATAAAACGGATTTACGATACAGTGAACGGGCCATCGGAGTACAGCTTGAATATACAGGCCAGGTTAGCACGAATTACTGGCTGCCTGTATTAATAATCCTGCTGATGCTTGTGGTAAGCTTTGTATTACTGTATGGCTTTACTATCTTTATAAAGAATGAAGAAAAGTATAAAATCATCCGAAACAGAAAAAAGAGTTCAAAAAGACATAAAAAGTTAAAGACGGTTCAACCGAAGGTAAATAAAGAGCAGAATGTATTATTCGGAAGAGTAAGACCGATACCGTTAAAATTTGCTCTGGTATCCATCCTAAGGAATTCGGGAAGAAGTTTAATCGTACCGGTTTTAACCCTGGTGCTGTCCGCTTTTTTGGTGTTCCTGAGCTTTCTTTCGAATATTCAGCAGGAGAAGCGGGATACCGTATATGACCAAATCCCTGTAAACACCTATTTAACCAGCTTTAAGAACGAAACCAGAAGTATTTCCCTGAACCTTCAATATGATATTTACCGGTTCATCGACCCTGAATACAATAACCGTATGGAATGGGACTGGGAGATGTATTATGATTATATGGATAATGGAGAATATACGGCTATAAGGGCTCATGAGGAAAGGCAAAAGCTTCTTGAGGATTCTGCGTTCTTTAGAGAAATATACCTGAGCAGAGAAATAAACTATGAATACATGGGGATTTCAAAAACAAAGGATGGTGTTGAGAAAGAGGATATACCCTCAAGACCGGAGATACGTTCTCATAGCGGCGCTTTCGGATTTGACTGGTTTATAGAGCTGATATATAAAATGCCGCGATTGGCATATGCGGATGACATAAGATATACCTCGGACTTTTTTAATTCCTCCGGAATTGAAGTGGAATTTATGGAAGGCTATGATTTTGACTGCCTTAAAATGCTGGAAAATGTAGGTATTATTTCGAGGAACTTTGCCAATGTCAATGGTGTTGAACTGGGTGACACCGTGAGGATTACAGCATGGAATACCGATGGTGCGAATGCATTTTGCAGTATAATAGATTTTCTGGTAGCAGGCATATATGAGGAGGAATGGCGCTCGGATGTAATCTATCTTCCATGGATTATGAGCTATGAGCACAATTATTTTTATGATGGTAATTATCCTTCCACACTTCCTGAGGATGGCTCCCAGTCATCGGAAGAGAGGTGGAATGAAACGATACCAAGGAGCGTACATTCTGCAACATTTACCTTAAAGAATACGCAAGATTTGGCTCCATTCAGGGATTATCTTGTTTCGAAGGGATATAGTGAGGCAGGTAAGATTAATGTGATTCGAAATGCCGTGGTGATTCAGGATAAGCAGCTGGAGGAAACCATACGGAATCTGGACAACTATATCCGGATAATGAATATACTCGTTCCGATTATGCTGGTGCTGTTCGGGGTGATTGGATTCGTGGTATCCTATCTGCTGATTCGTCACAGATTGAATGAACTGGCTATTATGAGGAGTATCGGTTCCAAGAAGTATAGTGTGTTTTTATCATTCTTTGTAGAACAGCTGATTTTATTTACAATCGGTCTGCTTCCGGTCATTATATTTGGAATTGTATTTCCGGATTACTTTATATATTATGGAATATCCCTTGGATATTATATAATAAGCTATCTTTCCGGTACCGGAGTGGCGCTGATTATACTTAGCAGAACGAAGCTGCTGGATATCCTGTTTTCCAAAGAATAACCGCAGGTTTTGAGTTAATCTGCTTATTAAATAGAACATAGAGTAACCATTATAATTTTATATGTGGAGGTCAAAGATGGGGTTATTAGAATTAAAAAATGTTTCATATAGCTATCAAAGTCAATATCAGAGCGTGGAAGCCGTCAAGGGTGTCAGCCTGGAGCTGGAGCAGGGAAAGGTTCATGCCATTATCGGAAAGTCCGGTTCGGGAAAATCCACATTGCTTTCACTGATGGCAGGACTTGCTCTTCCTGCGGCAGGCGATATCCTGTATAACGGAGAATCCGTAAAAAGCATCAATTTAGAATCATACAGAAGAGACAAAGCCTCCGTTATATACCAGACCTTTAATCTGTTTCCCTTAATGACAGTAATCGAAAATGTTATATTTCCACTGGAATTAAAGGGCATGAAATTTGCTGAAGCAAAGGAGATAGCAGGAAAGCATATCAAGAGTGTCGGTCTGGATGAACAGCATTATAAGCGGTTTCCCAATATGCTTTCCGGTGGTGAAAGGCAGAGAGTGGCAATTGCAAGAGCATTGGCAACAGGCTCGAAGCTCCTGCTGGCGGATGAGCCTACCGGCAATCTGGATGTAACCAACGGAGATATGGTTGTTAAGCTTCTTACAGACCTTGCCCATAATGATAATCTGGCAGTTGTTATCGTAACCCATGACCTTGCCATTGCAAAAAAGGCAGATGTGGTATTGCAGATGCAGGACGGAAGATTATCCCGTATGTAACTTTATCACAGAGGTTTATAGCTGTGTGCGATACAATATATCACAATAAATATAGTAAAGGCGGTATATTGACATGGCGAAAAGACTTGCTGAGGTTACGAAGGATAGGTGCGCTGCATGCGGCTGCTGCGTTAAGGTATGTCCTAAGAACGCACTATCGATATACAAGGGGAGATACGCCCTGGTGGATGAAAGCAGATGCATCGGCTGCGGATTGTGTGCGAAAGAATGTCCGGCCTCCATTATTACAATAAAGAAGATGGAGGTGGTGGCGTGAAAAAACCATGGTATGAATATCTGTGGATAGCATCATTATTCTATCTTATACTTGGCTTTTTTAATATTTTGTTTGCGTGGCTGGGGATGTTATGCTTCATCATTCCGCTTTTAATCGCTGCAGCAAAGGGTACGAAAGCCTATTGCAATAAATACTGCGGCAGAGGACAGCTCCTTTCCATACTTGGCAAAAAGCTTCGTTTGTCACGAAACAAGCCCATGCCCGGATGGATGACAACAAAGTGGTTTCGCTACGGTTTTCTTACATTCTTTATGATAATGTTCGTACAGATGTTATTTATTACTTATCTGGTATTTAAGGATGCCAGAGGGCTTTCAGAGGCGGTAAAGCTCTTATGGACCTTTAAAATTCCATGGAGCTGGGCCTATCGGGTAACGGATATTCCCTTATGGATATCTCAGTTTGCTTTTGGATTTTACAGCATTATGCTGACCTCAACGATTCTTGGCGTAATAACGAATATATTATTTAAACCCAGGTCATGGTGTATCTATTGTCCCATGGGTACAATGACACAACTAATCTGCAAGATAAAATAGAACAGTGCGGGGTATCTGTATAAAAATGTTGATACTCCGCACTTTACTTTAATATAAATAGCCGCAGAATAACTAGTCAAAAGAAAAATATTTTTCAGTGACTTCATTGTAAATCGGTATCAGATAGGGCAAGGTCTCATAATCATAGACATCCGGGTCTGACTGATTAAGAGTGTTGGATGCAGGGATAGAAAACATTCCTTCATAATCGCAAACCGGCCAATATCCATCATGTCTGTCATCATATAATAAAAATAAAAGGTATTTCATATCCTTGATGGCTGGCTTCAAATACGAAGTAGTGATTAATTGTTGTTTTTCACCGGAATTATCGTCTGTGTAGTTCCAGATATAATAATCCTGCAATAGTACAATTGTGTCTTTGATTTCTACGTCACCCTTATACACTTTTGTTATTTCGCATTCACGTTTTGTAAGACCTGAACCGGGCAGCTCTTTTTGAAATTCGTAATCATAGACAGTGGATACTTTCTGCCCGATAATGTCCTTCGGGATGGCTTCTACTATAATGGTGGCCTCTTTTTCAACTTGTGTAAGGGATTCATATAATATACGGTCAGCAGTATCAGCATGATGCACCACTTCAATGTCAGCAGGAATGTCAGAAGTATCCTTTGCCTTGCAAGATACAAAAAAGGTCATCAATAGAAAGCAGAAAAATATTATATGCTTTTTTTTCATTTTATGTGGCCCTCCTTTATCAATTTCCCCATTTTGCTATAATATTGTTTCGATCATCTGTAGTTATCGTTGCAGAAATGTAATTTTTAGGTTCACCTTGATGCATGACAGAAGGAAAATATAAGGTGGATGGATGTTTTAAAAGAAGTACATGTCCAATTTCATGTCGTATAACTTTTTCTAAATACATTAAACTAAATGTTCCAGTTGAATCGTTGAAAACAGTTGGGTTGGAATTCAACCGAATACTACATTTATAAATTGAGGTGGAATCCATAGGGAATGTACCTCCGATAAGGGTTCCGCTGGAATTATAATAGAATGTTTCGCCACGAACATGTAATGGCATAGTACTATCCGCAGATATCGGGAAATAACCAGGAAATGCTGAAGCAGAAGCTGGATATTGTGCAATAGCTGCTACGTTCCCTTTATAATTACCGTTCCAATCAAAGCCAACTGTGAATGAGCCAGATCCATATATTGTTATCGCAGAATAGTCTACATAGAATTTTAGACCGGTAGAGGGCTTGATAGGGGCCGAACTAACATAATTACCTGATGCATAATACCAAACTGCGGCATTGGAGGTAGTAGGACATAATAAAATAGTCATTAATAGAGCTAAGAAAATACCTACTTTCTTTTTCATATATTTATACACCTCGCTTTTAATATTTATACTCAAAATGAAAACAATCTATTAAATTTTTTATTAGCGCATTGGAATCACTTCTCTTTCAGATTTAAATAAATGAATATTTTTTGTATATGGAATATATTTCTATTTTATCAGATTTTAAATTATATGTATACATATAATTTAAAATTTTAACAATTAATAGGGTGTGATGTTTTAATCGTTAACTTAAATAGGAGGTTGCTATAATATATAGTATTTTTATAGTAAACTCAAATAAATTCCTGTTATTGCATCAAGGAGAATCATTTGTTATAATTTTATCAAAAAAGA
>JAEZXP010000194.1 GCA_023419655.1 Bacillota bacterium
TTTCCGGCACGGGAAGCATTCTTCTCATTCTTCTGACCTAAAAATTGAGAGGATACTACGGCTCCTCCTGTTGCCATCGCACTAAAAAGGCCTATCAAAAGAATATTAACACTGTCCACAATGGAAACACCGGACACCGCTGCCTCTCCGACCCTGGCAACCATGATGCCGTCCGCCATTCCAACGGTTACAACAAGAATTTGTTCGATTATCAAGGGTACTATAAGTTTTATTAAATCTTTTCTAGTAAACATCTGTCCGCTCCTATGTGCTTGATTTTCATTGGGTAAATAATATTAAGAATTAAAAGAGAGCGCCTCCCTTCGACAGTTTGGCTGCCCCCTTTACCATATCGATTCTATATGAGAGCATTTTTCCGGTTTTAGTTCTTTTTAGTACCGACGGTCACATGGGCCGGTTCGGCACTGTAATAGCTTTTGTTTATCCGCTCTCTGCTTACCTCAACCCCGTTTTCATAAACCACCTTATATAGTTCAGCTTCGTAACCTTTTTTTGCACTCTGGGTTACCTTTCTATAAGAGGCAGGCTTGGTAGGGTCCTCTGTTATTTTTTCTTTTGAAGGTGCAATTTCCTTTAAAACCTTGCTTTCGAATTTAACGACTCTGTTACCCATATCCCTGGTCTCATGCCCCCATACCCGAAATGTAATTTTTCTGTCTTCACTAAATGCCTCTATCAGTATGGGCATATCGGTACTGTTCTTAAATCTGAAATTCTTAGAACCTTCCGCGATGGCAGCATCCATGGACAGCTCCACATAGCTCACCGTCATCGAGTGTGCCGAACGTTCAACAATATCTAATTCTGCGAACAAAACCGCATTATATAGGGTGGTGGTTACCTGACAGGCTCCTCCTCCGATGGTCTGCTCAATTCTTCCGGCATTATAGGACCCTCCCATATAATAACCATTGTCCAGCGAAAACGGAAGCAGATACGTATAGCTTGAGAATTCATCTCCCGGATAAAGCACCGTATTATTAATCAGCCTCGCCCCATTTGCCAGATTGGCTGCCCTGTCCTCACTGGAGCTTTTGTATTCTGTCGTAAACTCTCCAAGAATCGTATTACTATTCTGAAGGGTCTCTTTGGTAAACTCCGGTTGTACATCCACCATCGTTGCATGTACTACAAAGTCCATTCTATTCCAGTTGTCCAGCTTTTCCTTGACGGCTAAAAATGTCGGCTCTGCCTCCATACGGCTGCCAATTACATGGTCCGTATATTGAAACTTACCGTTCTGTCTGCTGAAAGAGGCGTTCTTAGGAGCTACCGCAGCTCTTTTTGCGCCATCTTCAATAATCTGCCTGAGCTTGCCTTCATCATATGTATAGGTAAGCGGATATATCTTTTTTCCGTGGGAGATATCCTTATTGTCCTTGTACCTCTTAATCAGATTTCCTGACTTGCCAAGGCCTATGGCATGCTTTATATGATTGTTCGGCTCATATTTGTAATCCAACTCTCCGAGAGTAGTAACAATCGTGCTGTTACCTGCTACAACGGCAAAGCTCTTGCTGCGAAGCCCCTCCATATGCTGCCTTAGTGCTTCCTTCGCCTGGCTTACTGTCATACCGCTGATATCAACCGTATCGATAAATACCCCGTTAACTATCGTTTCCTCATTCTCACTCGCATATGCACTGCCCGGCCCGAATACAAGGAGCATAACCAATGCCGATAAGAATAAGGAGGCTATATATTTACTTGATTTTTTCATCTTAACCTCCATCCGCCGCTCCGGCGGTATATAAATATATTTTGCGAAAAGCACGCTCCGTGCTGTTTTGCAATGCGAATGCCAGCATTCGCATTATCACCTCGCAAGATAAAACGACTGTTATTTTAGTGTACATACTATTTTATCATAAGCTGGCTATTTATCAAGATACTTTCAAAATAACATATCATTTGATATATATAGGAAAAAGTACCCCCAAAACTTATATTTTGAGAATACTCTTTCTATAAAAACATTATTTAATTACAGCCCCCCTATAAAGATTATCTCCTTTAACCGATTAACCCCTGCTCTTTCAGGAAGGTCTCCGCTACCTCTTTGGGTGTCTTCCCATTGATGTCAACCTCATACGTCATATCCGTCATCATGGCATTATTCATGGTACCGCCAAGTTCATTTAATACCTCCTCAAGATTTGGAGCTGCATCTGCCAGTTCATCAAATAGGTTATCCCTTACAAGTAAGGCTCCATTATATTCCGGAAAATATTTCTGATCATCCTCCAGAATAACCAGCTCTGCTTTTTTATTGAGTCCGTCTGTTGCATATACAATAACAACATCCAGCATGCCATTTTCGACTGCAGAATATTTTAAGCCTAAATCTACCGGCTTAACTTCTTTAAAGTTAAGTCCATAGAATTCAGAAAACGGATTAAATTTCATGCTGCCCTCTTCACTGAAAAATTCATGCTCGGCACCGAAGATAAGCTCTCCGGCTATGGGTACAAGGTCACTTACAGTACTGACGTTATACGCATCCGCAACCTCCTGGGTTACCGCTATTGCATAGGTGTTGTCGGTTCCAAGCTGGGCAAGAAGCCGGACACCATCTTTCTTCATGGCCTCTTCATTGGCATAGTCATACAATGTCATTCCCTCCGGTACATCCGATACATCCTGCTTTAAGTACGTGGTAAGCAATGTACCGTCATAGCTATTGAAAAGGTCGCATCTTTCCTTTGTCAGTTCATTATAGGTATTCACCGGTGTCATCTCCTCACCTATATTCACCTGAACATCGGTTTTATCTTCAACCAGAAGCTTAACCATCTGATGAATAATCTTCATCTCTGAAAACTGTCCGTCATATATAAGAATGGCCGCATCGCCCTTCGGCTTGGAGCATGCTGTCATTGAAAATACGGTTACAGCTGCAAACAATAATGTGACTATTTTTTTAATTACTTTTCTCAAAACTAAATCCTCCTCAATTCTTATATCCCATTCCGGTTCTCATTCTCTTCTCTATCCTTGACATTCCAAAGTCAAAGATAATGGCCATCGCCATAAGTGCCAAAGTCCCGGATAGAATAAGTTTCATGTTCTGAATATGGATTCCTCTGTAAAGAACGGAACCCAATCCTCCGCCTCCTACAAATGAACCAAATACTGCAACGCCGATAGAAGTGACCACCGCAATCCGTATTCCCGTAAATATCACCGGAAATGCCAACGGCAGCTCAACCATAAAAAGTCTCTGCAGCTTTGACATCCCCATTCCCATCGCCGCATCCCTGATACCGTTATCAACTTCCGTCAGTCCAAGATGCGTATTATGCACAATCGGCAGCAGGGAATATAAAACCAGTCCGGTAATAACCGTCATCTTGCCGGCTCCGAATATAATCATAATCACTCCAAGCAGGGCCAGGGCCGGAATCGTCTGTAGTATGTCAACCGTCCACAGAATAACCTTTCCGGCTTTTTTATTGGTGTAAGCCAGTATGCCAAGGGGAAGGCCTGCCAGAATTGTAATAACTACCGCCGCACAGACAACCCAAAGGTGTTCAATTACCCTGTCTATCGTCATTCATTTCCCCTCCTTCCGCAGCTTGCTTTACTCACATGATTCTGAAGCCGGTCGATTAAGATGCTAAGTAC
>JAEZXP010000197.1 GCA_023419655.1 Bacillota bacterium
TAGGCGATTTCAGGCCGCTTTTGGACTCCACAAGACAAAAGAGAGACAGGCTCAGTGATACGCTGCGGTCTATTAATGTGGCATCTGAACAGGTGTCAACAGGCTCTGACCAGGTTTCCAGCGGAGCGCAGGCATTGGCAAGCGGCTCGACAGAGCAGGCCAGCTCGATTGAGCAGCTGAGTGCTTCTGTGGAAAGAATTGCAAGGCAGGCACAAGAGAATTCGGCAATTGTTGCAGCTGCGTCCAAATCTGTTCAGCAGTCCAACGAAGGTATGGGTGCGGGAAACCGGCATATGGAGCAGCTGACCCGGTCGATGGAGGATATAGGCTCCTCTTCGAACCAAATTGCGAATATCACCAAGGTTATAGAGGATATTGCATTCCAGACAAATATTCTGGCACTTAACGCGGCCATTGAGGCTGCCCGGGCAGGCAATGCAGGAAAGGGGTTTGCGGTTGTTGCAGATGAGGTGAGGACCCTTGCTGCAAAATCAGGAGAGGCGGCCAAGCAGACGGCGGAGCTGATTCGGCATTCTGTCGCTACTGTGGCGAAGGGAAATGAAATAACCGGACAAACGGCTCAGATACTAAAAGAGGTAGAAAACAGCTCCTTTGAAGTAATGGAGAACTTCGAAAAGATTGACAAATCCATCGCGGAACAAAATGATGCGATTGAACAGATTAAGCAGGGCCTTGCCCAGATATCTGCGGTGGTGCAGACCAATGCCGCAACCGCCGAGGAGAATTCTGCCACCAGCGAGGAGATGTCGGCACAGGCCGCCATGCTGCGTCAGGAGGTTGGAAGGTTCAAGCTGTGGGAAGGAACGAACGCCTATAAGAACAGAGAGAATATGAAATTATCGGATACAATGACAAAAGCTCTTTCCGATAACATGGGGTTAGGAAAATACTAATAAAAATGTTGGCCTTAAGCAGCAGGATATCAGCTTAGGGCCAACATTTTATAAGGAAGTGGGAAGCTTTAAGCTTGGTATTATCGCTTGGGTATTATTTCAAGCCAATAGCCGTCAGGGTCGCTGATAAAATAAAGCCCCATTCCCGGATTCTCATAACAGATACAGCCCATTTCCTTATGCTTTTTATAGGCCTGTTCATAATCGTCTGTAATAAAGGCAAGATGGAATTCGTTATCCCCCAGGTTATACGGTCTGTCCCAGTCCCTGAGCCAGGTCAGCTCCAGTTGATGCTGTGAAGCGCCGTCACTAAGAAAGACAAGAATAAAGTCACCGGAATCCGAAACTTTGCGCTTTATTTCCTTTAATCCCAGGGCTTTTTCATAAAACTCCAGAGATTTGTCAAGATTTTGTACATTAAAATTATTGTGTGCAAATCTAAAACTCATGAAAATAACCTCCCTTAATTCAATATAAAGCCCGTTGTTAATAACGGGCTTTATATTTATAATGTTTATTTTTACATGTTAAAACTCTACTGTACCGTAATTGCAGCCTGTAATCTTTCCTCATACTTCTGCTTTAATTCGGATAAATTAAATTTGGAATCCAAGTGCTTATCGAGAGACTCTATAAGAGACACTTTGCTTCCGGCATCGGATAAGCTTGCAGCCTCTCCGGTGTTTGCAGCTGCGGGTTGATTCGTGGCTGTATCGGTTGACTTTTTAGTATTCGCATCGGTTCGCGACGATGCGTCCGCTGATGAAGCATTCTGAGCCTTTTGTACCTCTGCCAAAGCTGTCTCCGGTGTTACGCCTTCTTCGGAATTAAAAAATTCATATAAGGATTGGGACAAATCGGTTTCAGATATCATACTAAGCTCAACACGGCTTGAAAAATAATCGTTTAGTGAGGACACATCCTCCGGATTGCTTACAATTACACTACAGGAAGAAAACTTACGGCTTCCATCCGGATTCGTATAGTCAATTTCAGCAAACACATAAGTCATACCAACCTTTTTAGCTGTTACACGGCCTCCTGAGCTGACGGAAGCGATTGAAGAATCGCGGCTTGAAAATTTAGAAAGCTCAGCGGTATCCATAGGTTTCAGAATAGCTTCCAATAGAAAGCTCTGGTCCACTCCCAATATAAGCCGGGACTGTGTCAGCTTAACACTAAAGGCCGGCGGTCCGACTGTAACCTCACAGAGTAGTGGGGTACTCGTACCTCGTCGTCTGACAGTTGCAGTAATTGTAGTTGAACCTACTTTATGCGCTGTAAATGTACCGTCATCGCTGACAGAAGCAATTTCCGGGTCTGCGGATTTAAAGCTAACCTAAGCATCTTTTTCAAGATTATAAACCTTTAGCGTAAAAGACTTGCCATTTACTAAAGTAATAGCCCTAAGATTCAGCCGATATTCGTTATTTTTCTCCTTTTCAATGTCTGATGCACGCGCTATACTAACGGAAGTCGGCATAATTTGTGGCAAAAAAGTAAAGAAAAGAAGTAAGCCAAGGGAAATTAAACATCTACATAAAAATTTCTTGTTCATGGCACTTCCTCCAGTTTATGGAAATACTATGTCACATCCTATTTATTCTATATTGGTACTATAGCAAGTGATTTTGTCAGAAAAGTGTCATAAAGAATTAATTATTTAATAATTTGTTAACTTGCGATTGGAAGTGAATGTAAAAAGAATAAAGTTTTACTACTTGTTTTCGGGTATACAGTTAATATATAATATACGTGAATAAGCGGATTAGTCCATGGAAACCAACGCATTTTTATATGACGGGCTTTTTTGTCATATAAAAATGCGGTGATTTCCATGGATAAGTGCAACGCGGGCGAAAGGACGAAGTCCTTGAGCTGCTAATCCGCTTAAATCATAATCACAAATTTACGATATACGATACTATATTATAAGGATACTCACATATTCTTGATACGAAGGAAGATTATAAGCCACAATAAAGGAGGAATGATCATGCAACATATCCTGATTGCAGATGATAACCATGATATTACTGATATTCTGTCAACCTATTCGAAGATGGAAGGATTTGAGCCTTTGGTTGCAGCAGACGGAGAAGAAGCAATTCGATTGTTCACGGAATATAATCCCGATGTGGTATTACTTGACGTGATGATGCCCAAGGAGGATGGTTATGAGGTATGCAGAAAGATTAGAAGCAAATCAAATGTACCCGTAATCCTTATAACAGCCAGGGGTGAGGATTTTGATAAGATTATGGGACTTGATATAGGAGCGGATGATTACATAGTAAAGCCATTCAGTCCCAGAGAAGTCATGGCAAGGGTAAGAGCAGTGCTTAGAAGAATGACCAAGTCAACGAAGGAAAACGCTTCGGATAACTGCGTCACAGTAAGCAATCTGGAGATTAACCTGGAGGAATATACCTTACATATTAGCGGGAAGAAGATAGCACTTACAAAAAAAGAAATTGAAACAATGTGGACACTGGCATCAAACCCGAATAAGGTGTTTACCAGAGACAATCTGCTGGACAGTCTCTGGGGATTTGATTATTTTGGTGACAGCAGAACGGTGGATTCCCACATCAAAAGACTTCGCTCCAAGATAGATACGGTAGACCACCCGGACTGGACCATCAAAACCATATGGGGAGTAGGTTATAAATTTGAAATGCTTGAGAAATAGGAAAGACAACCTAAAGTAGAGGAGCTAATTGACGATGGCAAAAGAGAACAGGGTCCGGGTTTATAACCGATTGTTTTTCAAGCTGTATTTGAACTATGCAGTGATGCTGCTGATGACTGCCGTATTAATATGCCTGATTTTTGTTCAGCTGTATAAGAATACAATGATGAAAAATGAACAGGAGCAGTTGATGGAGCGGGCATCCAATATGTCGGAGATGATGACGACGAACTATATAAATACGCAGAATTACAGCGGATTCCTGGGATACATTTTTAATCAGCAGAAAATTATGAATGTGGACATCTGGACCATATCGAATCCCTATGCAATGATTCCGATGGATGAAAGAATGGAAACGAACTCTTTTGAGGAGATTTCTGTGGGATATAAAGAATATATAGATTTGGCAACGAGTGCTTTTCAGGGGAAAAAAGAATTTTCAATAGCAGATGATGAGATATATCAGACCCAGACATTAACGGTGGCCGTTCCGATATTCGGAGTTAACCGGGAGGTGGCGGGAGCGCTGCTTCTTAAGGCTCCGGTTAAAGGGGTTAATGAGATTATCGGCAGCAGCCTCTATATTATCGTTATCAGCAGTGTTGTGGCTCTGGCAATTTCATTTATTATAAGTATTATATTCGCCACAGAGCTTTCTATACCGATATCACGGATGCGTTCCACAGCTCTTTCACTGGCGGCAGGAAATTACCATTCTAAGACCGGTATTAAAAGAAATGATGAGATTGGAGATTTGGCAAAGACAGTGGATATCCTGTCTGAAAAGCTGCTGGAGAATGAGATTCAGAGAAAAAACCTGGACCAGATGCGGCTGGATTTCTTTGCAAATGTTTCTCATGAGCTAAGAACGCCGATAACGGTAATTCGAGCGTATACAGAGACACTGGTGGACGGGGTTGTAAAGGATGAGGAGAAGGTAGGGCAATATTATGAGCGGATGCTATCTGAATGCAAAAGTATGGAGCGTCTTGTAGGAGATTTGATGCTTTTGTCGAAGATGCAGAATCCTGATTTTGCCATAGAGAGAGAGCCGGTCAATCTTGTACAGGTGTTTGACGACATCATTCGCAGTGCCGGAGCAATAGCAGAAAAGAAAAATATAACGGTGGAAATTTTTAAAGACCGGCAAGTGATTATGATGCCGGGTGATTATGATAGATTAAGACAGATGTTTATGGTTATCTTAGATAATGCCATAAAGTTTTCTGATGAATATAAAACAATCTACATAAATTTATCAAAGACGGACAAAATAACAGTATCCATTAAGGACGAAGGCATCGGAATGGATGCCGGTGATCTGGAGAATATCTTTGAGAAGTTTTATAAATCAAATCTTAGACACAATGCATCAGGGACAGGCCTGGGACTGGCGATAGCAAAACAGATAGCCATCAAGCACGAAGGATATATTGATGTTACCTCTGAATTAGGAAAAGGAAGTACCTTCACCTTTACATTTCCACCGTTTGATATGGAGAACATGGAAGAGGAATCATCCCTGTAAATACCATTAAAAAATCCGATAAAAACCTTGAAATACTGCGAATAATCCATTATAATATGATTATAGAAATTCCTGAGATGTGCGATACTCCTGTTATTTTGAACCTACATGATATAATAAGGGATTCCTACATTTGTTAGCGGATGCCAAGCCGCCGTTCGTAGCGGAAGGCAGAAGCTGACATGCGGTTACCCACCTAGCTTGGCTAGGAGTCAAAATGCAGGAAACGGCATTTCGGGTCTATACCAAAGATGAAGGCGGCTACGGCCGCTTTTTTTGTATTATATTATTTACAGTGTTTTATAGGAACAATAGCTGCCAAACATCAGTAATAAACGATAATACTTGTATTTTGGTGTATATAAATTTATAATATAATTTATATAGCTTATCAAAAGATACAGGCTTTTTATGAAGAACGGAGAATGACTATGCAGCATGGATTCATACGGGTTGCGGCAGCGACACCGCAGATAAGGCTGGCCGACTGCAAATACAATGCCGGCCAAATAATGAATAGAATAGATGAAGCAGAGAAAAAATCAGTGAAGCTGTTGGTATTTCCGGAGCTTTGTGTTACCGGGTACACCTGTGGAGATTTGTTTTTACAGGATACCCTGCTTCGTAATGCCAGGGAGCAGGTAAAAATCATAGCTGAATTTACGAAGAATAAGGAGCTTGTTACGGTAATAGGCTTTCCTTATGAGAGGCAGGGAAAGCTTTATAATACGGCGGCTGTCTTGCACCGGGGAAAGATATTGGGCCTGATACCAAAGCAGAATATACCAAACTATGGAGAGTTTTATGAAACAAGGTATTTTGCACCGGGTACCCGGGAAGTCATAAAGACAGACTTCATGGGAGATGAGGTGTGTTTTGGCGGCAGCCTGTTATTTGAATGCATGGATATGCCGGACTTTGTGCTGGGTGTAGAAATCTGTGAGGATTTGTGGGTTCCGCTGTCTCCCGGAAATTATCATTGTATCGCCGGAGCTACGGTGATAGCCAATCTGTCGGCCAGCAATGAGTTGGTAGGAAAGGCGGATTACCGCAGAGAATTGTTAAGAAGCCAGTCGGCAAGATTGTTATGCGGTTATGTATATTCCGATGCAGGCGAAGGGGAGTCTACGACGGATTTGGTATTTTCAGGCCACAGTCTGATTGCAGAGAACGGTGTTCTGCTTTCAGAAGCAGAGCCTTTTGGTAACGAAATGATTGTAAATGAGCTGGATTTAGGGATAATTAAAAGTGAAAGACGAAGAATGAATACCTATTCCGGGCAGCGCTCCAATGATTACGTCCGTATTTCCTGTTCGTTTTCTGATAAAGGCTGCGAGCCCTATCCATTAATCAGAAGGATTCATGGGTCGCCATTTGTTCCTGAGGATACCGGAGAACGGATAAAGCGCTGTAAGGATATATTTACAATCCAGTCGGTAGGATTAAAGACAAGGCTGGCCCATATCGGAACAAAATATGCGGTTATCGGAGTATCAGGGGGTCTTGATTCGACCCTTGCCCTGTTGGTGGCCCATAAGGCATTTGAGATGCTGGGACTTGACAGGAAGGGAATACTGGCCGTTACGATGCCCTGCTTTGGAACGTCAGAACGAACCTACAAGAATGCATTGGCTCTCACAGAATGCCTGGGTGCAACACTGATTGAGATTCCGATTAAGGATGCGGTGATGCAGCATTTTAAAGATATTGGGCACAATCCCGACCTTCATGATATTACCTATGAGAACAGTCAGGCAAGGGAAAGAACCCAGGTGCTTATGGACCTGGCGAATAAATATAACGGGCTTGTCGTGGGAACCGGAGATTTGTCTGAGCTGGTGCTTGGATGGGCTACTTACAATGGAGACCATATGTCCATGTATGGAGTAAACGCCTCCATTCCTAAGACGCTGGTACGCAGCCTGGTGGGATGGGTAGCGGATACGGCGGATAATAGCAAGCTGTCAGAGGTGTTAAGGGACATTATGGACACACCGGTCAGTCCGGAGCTTCTGCCTCCGGTTGACGGGAAGGAATATCAGAGGACAGAGGATTTTGTCGGACCGTATGAGCTTCATGACTTCTTTATGTACTATGTTCTTCGATACGGATTTGCACCGGATAAGGTGTACCGTATGGCAAAGGCGGCATTTGCAGCGTCATACGGCAGTGAGGAGATATTAAAATGGCTGAAGGTATTTTACATGAGGTTCTTTGCACAGCAATATAAACGCTCCTGCCTTCCCGACGGGCCGAAGGTAGGGTCAGTATCCGTGTCTCCCAGAGGGGACCTGCGGCTTCCCAGTGATGCAAAGGTTTCATTGTGGCTGGAAGAACTGGACAGGATAGAGATATAAGTCATTATTAAAGAAAGGATGAAAAATATGGCATTAAAGATTATTACCGATTCGGCATCCGATACACCCAGGTGGGTAATTGAAAAATACGGATTACATGTTATACCTACCCCTGTTGTAATTGATGAGAAGGACTATTTTGACGGGAAAACGATATTTCCTGAGGAATTTTATGATATACTTAGAAGCGGTAAGGATATTAAGACATATCACGTTAATTCCCAGATGTTTTATGATAATTTTCTGCCTTATGCCCAGAATGGGGATGAGGTAATATATATCTGCTTTTCCACCGGAATTGCGGGAACTTTCAATGCGGCCAATATTGCAAAGACAGAGCTTTTAGAAGGATATCCCGGTTTTGACCTCACCATTATTGATTCAAAATGTGCCTCCATGGGATTTGGACTGGCAACCTATTATGCCCTGATGATGCAGGAAAAGGGTGCGTCCAAAGAGGAAATCATCGAAGCCATAAGATGGCATTGCGACCATATGGAGCATATATTCACAGTCAAGACACTGGACTATCTCCTAAAGGGTGGCCGGTTAAGTAAAACCTCAGCCATGGCGGGAAGTTTACTTGACATCAAGCCGATTATCCAGATTAATGATTTGGGGGCTCTTGAGGCGATAGAGAAAGTCAGGGGCAGGCAAAAATCCTTAAAGCGGCTGGTGAAAATGGTCGGAGAAAGAGGCAAGGATTTATCGGAACAGATGATAGCCATTGCACATGGAGATGATGCCGGGACGATGGAAGAAGTAAAAGAAATGCTAAGAGATACATACGGCTGTAAGTATTTTATGGACAATTATGTTGGCTGTGCTATCGGAGCCCATACGGGGCCGGGAGTGATAGGTATCATATTCCTTGATGACGAATCACCCTATAAAAGATATATACAACAAGCGGATTAGTTCCAAACGAGTGTACTGACACGCTCATAATCAGGCTGACAGTACTGTTATCCTAAATGATGAACATGTCAGTACACTAGAACAACGTTCTATAAGCAGCTGCCGATAGCCGGCTTGCTACTTACAGAACGCTGTTCTAAGAAGGTGCTATGTAAGTATGGTTAGGGTGTGGCTTTAGCTTTGTCGAGAGCAACCTTAATCGCTTCAATCAGGAGAGTTTGAGTATATCTGCTGTCATCCCTTAGCTCTAACTGATCTATAGGAACATCGTTGCTTAATTGTGCGGAGATATCTTCCAGGGCAGGTGCAACAAGAGGATACATAGTAGTGATTGTATCATTAATGTTAACGATGCGAACCGAATTAATATGGTTTTCATCCAAGACCACCTCAATATTGATTACTGTATCGCTTAGTGGAATGGAAGAGGTCCATACTCCGGCTTTATATAGCTTCGTTTCAGAGGCGACATCTTCGCTGTCTTTTCCGCTGAACATAAAAATCAGCAGAAGAATCAGAAGAATACCTAAAGCAGCAAAAATTACCGTATATATGATTTCTTTTAATTGGATAACGACTATTTTCGTCTTTGCCATTTCTATCCTCCGGAGCATAATAGCTTCTTTGTCTTAATCTTATTATATATTATTAGTCAGCGGATTAAATTATGCCGATAAATTGATTTAGAATACCGAAGATTGTATATTTCCTAACGGTGCATGATGGTTATACCGGTGTATCGAATACACCTGATACAATTTGATATCATGTATAGGAAAATAACATAGATGGCAGGAATGGAGGTTTTGATATGTCCCTGCAGCTTTATCTTGGAAGTGCCGGGTCCGGTAAATCCTATCAGATGTATCGTAATATTATAGCGGAATCGCAGAAAAACCCCGGCACCAACTACCTGATTATCGTGCCGGAGCAGTTCACTTTGCAGACCCAGAAGGATATCGTGTCCATGCATCCGAATCACGGAGTAATGAATGTGGATATCCTGTCTTTTATGCGCTTTGCCTACCGTATTTTTGATGAGGTTGGGGGAAATGATTTTCCCATTTTGGAGGATACGGGAAAGAGCATGGTAATCCGCAAAGTTGTGGCAGAGAAAAAGAAGGAGCTTATTTTGTTTGGAGCAGGGGTTAAAAAGACAGGCTTTATTAATGAGCTGAAATCCCTGCTGTCCGAGTTTTACCAATATAATGTCAGACCGGATGATTTTGAGCAGATGCTGGAGATATGTAAAGAGAAGCCGGTACTGAAAGCAAAGCTTCGTGATATAAGGACAATCTATGAAGGATTTGCTGACTTTATGAAGGAGCGGTATATAACGGCGGAAGAGCTTCTGGTTGTATTAAGTAAGATAATTGACCGCTCGCAATGGCTTCGAAACAGTGTGATATGTCTGGATGGCTTTACGGGCTTTACCCCGTGCCAGAATGAGATACTTGCCAGGATGATGCCGCTGGCCAAAAAGGTCATGGTTACCGTTACGATAGACCCCAGAGAGCCTTTGGATGGAAAGGGTTCCGAATACAGTCTTTTCTCATTAAGCCATAAGACCATCGGCAAGCTGTATGAAATCGCCAGGGATACGGATACCGGGATAGAGGAGCCGGTCTGTGTACAGAACCAGGCGGAGTACAGACTGCCGTATCGTTTCCGGAATTCCCCGGCACTGGCCTTTCTGGAGAAAAACCTGTTTCGCTATCCCTATGGTATATATGAGAAGGAGCAGGATGAAATCGGCATCTACAGTGCCAGGAACCCGGAAGCGGAAATTGCTTTTGTTGTAAGAGAGATAAAAGGGCTTATACGGGAACAAGGATACCGCTATCAGGATATAGCGGTTGTTACCGGAGATATAAAGACATATGGACATATCGTAAAATATTCCTTCGGTCAGGCGGATATACCCTGCTTTGTTGACTATAAAAAAGAGATTATGGGTAATCCCATCGCAGTATTTCTGCGTTCAGCCATACAAATTGGGGCCGATGATTACAGCTATGAAAGTGTATTCGCATATCTAAGGAGCGGATTAAGCAATGTATCACAGGAAGAAGCGGATATTCTGGAGGATTATATCCTTGCTACAGGGATTCGGGGAGCCAAACGCTATGGGGAGCCGTTTACAAGAACCTTCGGCAGAAAGAAGCCTGTTAATTTAGAGGAAATCAACCGGATTCGGGATAAGCTTCTTGATGAAGTCCAGCCCTTATATGCGATACTTAAGAGTAAGGATAAGAATGTAAAAGATTATACAAAAGCGCTTTATGATTTGGGAATAAGACTGAATGTCTCCCGGAAGCTGGATGAGCTTGGCGCTTATTTTATCGGGCAAGGACTGCCTCTTATGTCCAAGGAATACGAGCAGATTTACCGGATTGTCATGGAGCTTTACGACCAGATGGTGCTGCTGCTTGGCGATGAGAATATCAGCCTTAAGGAATTCGCAGAGATATTCGAAGCGGGTCTTGCAGAAGCAAGGGTAGGACTAATTCCTCCCGGAATTGATGAGGTGGTGGTGGGTGATACCCAGCGTACCAGATTGAATGATATCAAGGTATTATTTTTTATCGGAGTGAATGAGGGCATTGTACCGAAGGTGATTGGAAGCGGAGGAATCCTTTCGGATATAGACAGGGAGCTTCTTACCGATAATGGCATCCAGCTGGCCCCTACGAACAGGCAGCAGGCATTTATAGAGAATTTCTACATCTATCTGAGTATGACGAAGCCCAAGGATAAGCTATACATAACCTATCACCGGGTGAATGGGGAAGGAAAAACATCAGCCCCTTCCTACCTGATAGGAAAGATAATGTCTTACTTTAAGAGCCTGAAGATAATGAATGTGGACAGGCAGGCAGGGGATTTGAACTATATCCTTCAGGATGAGGGGATTTCATATCTGGCTGAAGGTCTGCGAAGGGTCCGGGATGGCAAAGCGGATATACCGGGCAGCCGGCAGGAGCAGACCGCCCATGATGGGATAATGGATAAAGGGCAGATGACATCTGAGATTTTTAGAGAGCTATACGGCTATTATAATGAAGATGACAGAAGAAAAAGGATTCTTGAGCTTTTAAAATCCGGAGCGTTTTATGTCAATAAGGAAAGAGGAATATCAAAGGAAGCGGCTTATCTTTTGTATGGAGATAATTTGAGCGGAAGCGTTACCCGGTTAGAACGGTATGCAGGCTGTGCCTTTGCCCATTTTATGTCCTACGGGCTATTCCTGGAGGAACGAAAAGAGTATAAGCTGGCGGTACCGGATATAGGGAACATCTTTCATAATGCGATTGATGAGTTTTCAAAGATGCTGGATGTCAGCCCGTATAATTGGCATACCATTCCGGATGCGGTAAGAGAGGAATGGGCCGTAGAGAGTGTCCAAAAGGCAGTGGAGGAGTTTGAGGGAAGCTATTTAAGGAGCAGTAAGAGGAATGAATATCTTATAAAGAGGATTGAGCGGATTACCGTAAGAACCCTGTGGGCGTTGTGCAACCAGATTCGCCAGGGTTCATTTGAACCGGCGGGCTATGAGATGCCCTTCTATCATATACCGGATGATGCCTTGTCCCTTAGGGGCAGGATAGACCGGATGGATATCTATGAGACAGAGGATAAGGTATATGTCCGGGTCATTGACTATAAATCAGGTGCGACATCCTTTGATATCCAGAGCATATATTATGGTTTACAGCAGCAGCTTGCCATCTATCTGAGTGCTGCCATGGACTTTTTAGGCAGTGCGCATAAGGGGAAGGAGATTGTTCCGGCGGGAATCTTCTATTACCACATCGATGACCCGATTGTGGCCCGGTCTGAACAGGCGGACGAGGATATATACAAGAGCCTGAAGATGGACGGTCTGGTAAATGAAGATAAAGCGGTTATCGGATGGATGGATAATAAGCTGGCGGGAGAGGACGGCATGCTTCGCTCCTTGGTAAGGTCAGATATTATTCC
>JAEZXP010000207.1 GCA_023419655.1 Bacillota bacterium
AAGGTATATAGCAAAGAGGGAGAAGGGACCACATTTAATGTAAGGATTCCTCTTAATTTTATTGAGTAGAGATTTTCATATATAAAGTTTGCGGGCAAGTGTGAAGTGAATTCACACAGAAGGAAGGTATGGTTATTTATATGAAACGAGTTTTAATTGTTATGGTGCTGATGATGGCGGCACTGCTTACCTCCTGTAGTATTAAGAAAGGTAGAAACAGTGAGCCGAAAAGTGAATATCTTATCTATTATATAGACAGCAAGTCCGCCGGTATCGTCAGCGAGGGATATGTTCCTGTGGGCAATACGAAGGAAGAGCTGGTGCAGGAGCTGTTGGAAGCTCTGCAAAATGAGCCTTCCAATATAATATATAAAAGAGCCATACCCGAAGGCGTAACCATCATGGAATACAAAATTACAGGTGAGCAGCTGCTTCTTAATTTTGATACAAAATACAGTGAGCTTAAAGGAATTGCAGAGGTTCTGTGCAGAGCCACGATTGTAAAGACACTATGTCAGATACCCGGTATAGACTTTGTGCTGTTTAATGTGAACGGACAGCCGCTGATGGATTCCAACGGAGTCCAGACGGGGCTTATGACATCGGAGCTTTTTATTGAGAATACAGGAGCAGAAACCAACTATAAGGTTACGCTGTACTTTGCCAATGAAAGCGGCGATTTGCTAAAGAAGATTACAAGGAATATCTTTTATACAGGCACCTATTCTATCGAAGAGCTTGTAATAAATCAGATTATTAACGGGCCGACAGAAACCGGTTTTTATGCGGTGGTACCGGAGGGAACAACGCTTCTGAATGTATCGACCAGGGAAGGAATCTGCTATGTGGATTTGAATGAGAAGTTCTTAGATAAGCTTCCGGATATATCCGATGAGGTTGCCATCTATTCGATTGTAAATTCCTTGGTAGAGCTGCCAGGTATCAATCGGGTTCAGTTCAGAATTAACGGTCAGACCATGGAGACCTTTCAGAATACACCCTTTGAAGTTTTGTTTGAGCGCAATCTGACAATTAACGAAGATAATCAGTAAAAGGGGGACAATTCCTCCGTTGCAGGTTATTGAATAGTTATATTTATATGAGGAGGACAATTCCTCCGTTGTAGGTTATTGAATAGTTGTATTTATATGAGGAGGAATAGGGATGATTAAGAGACCTTTCCTGTGGATTAGCAGTGCATTTATAGCAGGAATACTTCTGGCGTGGAATAAAATCCCCCTGCTGCATATCATCTTGTTTGCTGTTTTGGGATGGCTGCTTATCTATCTGTTACTATTTCATATCAGGAAATATATTAATCATATGGACTATTTTATATGGGGACTGCCGGTTCTTATCCTGATGGGTTACCTTGCCATGGGAGACAGGATGAAGCCTCCGGATATGGACGCAGCCTTTGAAGAAAAAATAGCAGGGACCGTAACAGGTGAAGTTGCAATGACGGTTAAAAAGCCCTGGGGGAGGGCGTATTACTTAAAAGATAATAGCATAACCTTGCCCGGCGGGAACACTTATACCGCAGAAGAAATGATAGTGAATCAATATGATAACCCGCTTTATAAAGGAAGCAGCGAACATAATGATCTAAAACACCAGGAAAAGCGAGAACATCAAGACAGTCTGAAAAATCAAGATAGTCAAGAACATAATGAACATCCAAAATATCTTACCGGCAGCCGAATTGCCGTCTCAGGAACAATCCGAAAATTCTCACAGAATACAAATCCGGGCGGATTTAACGAACATCTCTATTATAAATCCCAAAATATATCCTATAAGATAAATGCAGAAGAAATAACCATCGTTGACGGAGGCTATTCTAAGTTTCGCCATATCTTAAACAGTATTAAAGAAGAGCTTATAAAGGTCTATGAAACAATTCTTCCGGAGAATGAAGCAGGAACACTTATTGCCATGATTCTGGGTGAAAAGCATCTTTTAGGTGAGGATATAAATACGTTGTATCAGGAAAATGGAATTTCTCATATATTAGCGATATCCGGTCTTCACATATCCATGGTTGGGACGGCAATCTACTTCGTATTAAGAAAGCTGAGACTGGGACTTTTGGCTTCCGCCCTGATATCTCTGGTATTTGTCTATGGCTATGGTGTGTTGACGAACTTTAGTGTCTCGGCCAACCGGGCGGTTGTGATGTATGGGATGATGCTGCTGGCAAGGCTTATCGGAAAGACCTTTGAGATCCTGTCTGCGCTGTCCTTAAGTGCACTTCTGATACTTCTTCATAACCCGATGGAGCTTTTTCAGGCCGGCTTTCTATTGTCTTTTGGTGCGGTGCTGGGAATGGCATTGCTCTTGCCATGTTTTAACAGCCTCTATAAGGCCAAGAGTGGTCTGTTAAAAGGTATCTACGTAAGCGCTGCCGCAAGTGCAGCTGCCCAGCTTCTCACCCTTCCGTTTATTCTGTATTTCTTCTTTCAGATACCTGTGTATAGTGTATTTATCAACCTGATAATACTGCCCTTTACATCCCTTTTAATGCTGAGTGCACTGCTGGCGGGCAT
>JAEZXP010000243.1 GCA_023419655.1 Bacillota bacterium
AACCAAGATTACCACCAATGTTAAGGTTCTGCAGATTAAAGACAGTCAGATTGAATTAAGCAAGGGCGACAACTTTACTTTGGATATACTCGGAACCAATAGCACCATCAGCTGGAGCTCTACAAGAAAGTCGGTGGCTACCGTATCCCAGGACGGTGTTGTAACGGCACAGGGCTCAGGGAATGCAAAGATAATTGCAGAGGTTGACGGTATTCAGGTCAGATGTATTGTCACCGTTAAATAATTAAAACTGTTCAATATCGATTGAAAATAATTATTACATTTACCAATACAGACTGTTACAAAAAGACACAGGGTGCATGGCGGTTATACCGATGTACCCTGTGTCTTTTTTCTATTACCGGATTTATATCGTCAAAATCATTTATCCTTCTTACTGCCTAAAAGCCAGTTCTTGCCGTCTACAAATCTTGCTACCAGCATGGCGCATACTGTATTGCCTGATGAATTCAGCAGTGTGGCAGGCGCATCTATAATCGTGCTGATAACTGCAATTACCGGTAATGCGGCGGGCGGAAAACCGTATATACTAAGAATGAGCATCTCTCCTATCATTCCGCCTCCGGGGATGGCTCCCATAACTGCCCCTACCAGTAAGCTTACCGCCAGGATGGATAAGAACATGGCGATATTATCAAAGTCCTTTCCAAAGATTCCGAATAGAAATACAACCTTTAACACGCCCCCGATTACAGAACCGTCCTTATGGGTATTGACCCCCAAGGGAATAACCGTTTCTGCAATATCGTCCGGAATTCCTATCTTCTTTGCAGCTTCAAGATTAACCGGGATTGAAGCGGCACTGGAGCAGGTAGCCAATGCTGTTACCGCCGGTGCGATGGCATTCTTCCAAAAGGCCTTTACTCCGGCCATTCCTGCCGATATATAGGCATATAGACTAAAGAATACAAAATAATAGATAATCGACAAGCCCAGATACAGCAAAAATACCTTAAGGTATCCTTCCAGAATCTGCGTTCCCAGCTGACCGATAATTGAAGCAAAATAACATGCCAGACCGATAGGAGCATAATACATGATTATCTTAATCATCTTCATCATGACGGCAGAGCTGGCATTCATAAAATCCTTTACAGCCTTTGCCTTATCTCCCGCCATCGCAATAGCAATTCCGCATATTACGGATATAACAATCAGCTGAAGCATATTGCTTTTAGAAAACAGCTCAAAGAAATCACCGACGGTAACCGTCTTTACAAGCTGCCAGGGCAAAGAAAGATTCTTGGCCTCCTCACTGATTTCTGCACCGGTGTCCTGTAAGATGGATTGAACCGCCTGTTCATCCATTCCTTTCGTAGGATTAATCACATATACACTGGCAATGGATATCACTGCTGATATCACCGCAGTAATGGCAAAGACAAGGGCTATATTTAACATGATTTTGCCGAGCCTGCCCATGCCTCCCATATTTGCTATGGAAGAAGTTACACTGAAGAACACAAGAGGTACGATTAGCGTAAATATCAGGTTAAGAAAGATTTGTCCCAAAGGCTCCAGCACCCTTGCATCAGGGCCCATTATAACCCCCACAATACCGCCTGCTAAGATGGATAACAGTAAAATCAAAGGTGTAGCATAGCTCTTA
The DNA here is from genome assembly GCA_023419655.1 of Bacillota bacterium. GTDB lineage: Bacteria > Bacillota > Clostridia > Lachnospirales > Lachnospiraceae > Mobilitalea. The sequence continues at coordinate 1,631 of JAEZXP010000243.1, forward strand.
ATAAACGTCTTCATAACAATCCCCTCCTAAAAATATTATAACTTTACTATCATTATACTCGCACTATTTACTCTTTTTATTGCATTATATGTTATATATATTGCAAATAATGCTTTTTTTAGATAGACTATATTTATGAATAAAATAGCAGGTTTCATCGTGGAGGATATTTCAATGGAGTATTATGAAGCAGAGGAAATGAAAAGAGGTTACCTGAATGAGGACTTTCTATTCTTTAAGCTAAAGGACCAGAAAAAAAACGAATTCGAGTTCCACTACCATGATTTTAATAAAATAATTATCTTTTTGTCCGGCAATGTTACCTATGTTATCGAGGGTAAATCCTATACGCTAAAGCCATGGGATATATTACTTGTAGGAAGAAACGATATTCATCAGCCTATTATAAGCCCGAATATCCCTTACGAGCGAATCATACTCTGGTTAAATCCCCATTTTCTTGATGCACATAATCGGAACAACTGTGACCTTCAAAACTGCTTTACCTTAGCCACAGAAAGAAAAATGAATATGATTCGTCCGGGTAAAACGGATATTCCTTTATTAAAGCAGACGCTGGACGATTTGGAGGAAGCTGCAAAGGACATCTCATTCGGATATGACATTTTAAGAAATTCACTCTTTATCCAATTGATGGTTAAAATCAACCGGCTTTTCTTTGGCATGGATATCAAAAAAAAGCTGGAGGATGTCCGGTATGATTCAAGAATTGAGGATATCCTGACCTATATCAACAATAACCTTGAGCATGATTTATCCATCGACTCAATCTCAAATCGATTCTACCTGAACAAATATTACCTGATGCATTTGTTCAAACAGGAAACTGGATATACCCTCTACAGCTATATCCAGAAAAAAAGAATTATTAAGGCTTCCGACTACATTAAAAGCGGTATGCAGGCCGGGGATGTATGCTCCCGGTGCGGATTTGGAGATTATTCCACCTTTGTTCGAAGCTTCAAGAAGGAGTTTAAGCTTTCTCCCAAGCAATATCATAAGGCTTATGCTGCGGTACAGGGACCGCATACATAATAGGTACCCTTTTTTAGTTTACAAGATTTTTACAGTATCTTAACGATATCTGCCTTTTTTACAGATATCTTTCATGTTATCTTAATATCATAAATAACAAGAGTTTATCATCATACTTGTTAAGGAGTGATAATATGACAGTTACCTTTCTATTCCTAATCGTTCTTCTGCTTTCGTTTATCGGTCTGTGTTATTATATACACACAAAAAGAAAAGGTAAGCAATTGGTGGACCAGTACCGCCCCTACCTGCTATATGGACGTATTCTTCGCAAATAATTATATAACAACCGCCCGGCAAAATAACATGCCGGGCGGTTGTCTATATTAATATTTGTTAGGAGGCAAGTGTTAAAAAATCTTACGGTATAACCTTAAGAAGGTTGTCAACTCCCTTTTTTGTAGCTTTCCTATAGAAAAAATCATGCCTGAAATAAATGTATCCGTCTACCTGCCCTGTTTTTCGGCCATATTCTATCTGCTTACGCAGAATGTTCGAATCATCCTTCCAATCCGGTTCTTCATTGGAGCCGGATTTGTATACTGCAATTCCCACATATACCTTAACATCCTGATTCGTACGCAGTTTTAACCACCTCTCCAGGGTCTTGTCATATGGGAATTTTGAATGGCTAAAGGACCAATAAAGCTGCGGAGCAATATAATCAACATATCCGGGCTTTGACAGCCATGTCTCTATATCGCAATAATAACGGTCATCCATTACAAGATAATCCAAAAATCCTCCCGGGCTAATGCCAAACACAATATCATCCCCGGCAGCCTTAACTACCTTGTATACTTTTTTGAATAACCGATTGACATAATCACGGCGCCAGTCCTGGATACGAAGTGGCTTTATTTTGTCCCGCTTATATTCTTCATAATAGGCCTTATATTCCGGATAATCAAAATTCTTTGCATAATTTGTACCCAGCGTCGGATAAAAATAATCATCAAAATGAATACCATCCACATCATAATTCTCAACGATTTCTTCAACCCCATTACGGATTGATATCTGAACCCAGTCTGAGGCAGGATTGTAATATAGCGAGCCGCCATAGGCCAATACCCGTCTTTGCTGTTCTTCGAGTTCGGAAGTCATCCATTTTCTTGCCCTGTTATTCCGTGACAATGAATCCGGGTCGGTCGTTCCGCTGGAAACCCTGTAGGGGTTAATCCATGCATGAAATTGCAGATTCCTTTCATGGGCGGCTTCTATCATATATGCAAGCGGGTCAAATCCCGGGTCCTTCCCCTGGGTTCCTGATATATACTTTGACCACGGAAAATAATCCGAGGGATAAAATGCATCTCCAAAGGGCCTGACATGAACAACAACCGCATTCATCTTAAGCGCCGCAGCCTGGTCGAACATCTCGTCTACAACAGCCTGGAAGCGGGCTTTTGTAAAGCCCGGCTTTCCGGTTAAGGGGTCCTTCAGCCTGTCATTAAACTCAAGATACGATATCCATACGGCATGGAATTCATCGTCATCCCCGGCTGCTTTGGCTCTTAAAGTCCCCAATGATATCGCAGTAATATTTATCAGCACAAGACCGATGCATACAAATCTGTACAATAATTTTATAAAATCCTGTCTTTTCACCAACATCCTCCTTTGAGCAAACGTTAAGCATTATCTGCCGGTCGGATATTTCTCAAATACCTCTAGCAACGTTTTATAGATTGTCTTAGCAGCATTATATTGGAAGGTCGAATCATTTATTCTTTTAAAATCACTGTCATTTGACATAAATGCCAGTTCAATCAAAACCGCCGGAACCGTGTTTTTATGGACAACCGTATATTTTGCAGCTCTTGTTCCGCGGTTTTTGGTATTCAGGGAAGAGGATATATTGTCTACGAATATCTTGGCAAGGGTCTGGCTGTTTAGACCGGCACTATTTTTCTTATTATTGTCATTTGAATAATAGACCTCTGTGCCGTATACCGTTTTATTCGTATTTGCATTCATATGAAGGCTGACAAATAAATCCGCTCCTATCTGCTTTGCAAAGGCAGCCCTGTCGGCTAAGGGGATAAGCACATCGGTTTCCCTGGTATAGTAAACCTTAAGCTGGGCAGGATTAGAATTAAAGAATTCCTTTCCTATCTCATATAGAATCTTAAAGTTAAAATACTTCTCGCCCATATTATTATAATGAGCACCGGGGTCCGTTCCGCCATGTCCGGCATCCAGAACGACGATATTCTTATAGATATCCTTCGGATTTCCAACCTTAACGTAGATAAAATTCTTATCCGCATATATTTCGTATCCTTGAATCTTTGTGGTTGATACCAAAATCTCCGTTTCATTATTCGAATTCAAAAATACCGCTGCATCTTTAATTGCCTTTGAATTAACTAAAATCGGATTCGCCTTCAAATAGGATACATGGTCTCCCGGTATCCGTATGGAAAATCTCAGCTTGTTATACTGGTCCTCATGTGTTATCTTATTGGCGCTAATCCCTGCCGGATTAGGAATTACTAATTGATAGTTATTCTTGCTGTCTGCAGGATATTCCGGAGCTACAGGAACGTCAGGCTCCCGCGGTTCCTCCGGCACCTCAGGAACAACCGGCGGTGTAAAAGGTTTTTCTCCTGATGGAAGCATTATCGTATAATTATTACCATCCTCTACAATATAATATTCGCTGTCGCTCTTTAATCCCAAGTATATCGTCGTTCTGTCAGTGGTATGGTATATGCTGGCATAGGTTACCTTTTTCATATTGTATGTATTGATGCTCTGGTCCTCTATCGACTTCTTTGTACCGGGTATCTCAATCACGAGAAGTCCGGGCATTTGGTTTATTATAGCCTTAAGAGGGGAATTACCGGTAAGGGTAATATAATCCATATCATTGTTCGTCCCGATAACGGCTTTATTGATGGAATTATAATAAATTGTAATATACAAAGTCTGCTTATCTGCGGATAATGACAAGTCATAGGTGAATGTATCAGATGATATGTCAAGCTCCAGCATACTGCTTGTATTCTGCGAATTATAGGCACGAATCGTATTCAGTATGCTTAGATGGCTGTTTTTAAAATAATAGGTATTCTCCACACACGTCATATTGGAGATATTGATAAGGATTTTACCGCCTTTAATCTCTGAAGACGCCTTATTAAAAGAACTGTTTCCTCGAATCGCATAGGTCTCCGTATTTTGATATGAATCGCTGTAGTCTCTGTCAATCAAGTAAATAAATCCGGTATCCGTCGTAACACCGCTGTCAATCGTATGTCTCTTGCTGCTTGCTCCGATTACTTCTTTTTTTGCTTCCCATTGGTATAGGACAGTACCTTTATCCCATTTCACCGCAGTATCTCCCAGCTCCGGTTCACTGTCCTTGGTTTGTTCAGAATCACCATCGGGATTTTGCTCAGGAACCGGGTCCGGAATTTCTTCCGGTTCGTTATCCGGTGTCTGCTCAGGCGTCCCTTCATCTTCCCTGGAAGTTATGATGGATGTCATGGTGTTTTTATCCCATTGATAATCAAATCCAAGGAAGGATGCCGTAATACTGCCGGGAACCATTACATAAGAGGTTCCTTCATTATGATTCGTCACAATCATCGGAGGGGTGTCAAGAATAATTGCTTTATCATTCAGATACGCAACGGGGCTATCCACCTTCATCTTTAAGACATTGCCATTTCTGGACAGGGTTATTGATTTATCCTTGGAATCATATTTATAGTCCGCATTAATCTCCGTACCGGCAAATACTTTTTTTGCCCTTACCATGGCCGTGTTATTCGTGATAATGCTCGGCATTTTGCCAAGATTAATATTCTGACCGTCAATCGTAACCTTTCCCTGTGTACCGTTATAATAAAACTTCTCCCCATCATTATATGAAAGATGCAAGGGCGGATTTTTATATTCTATGGAAACGGTACTGGTGTTTTTGTTCCATGTATAGACATAGCCCAGATTCTCGGCTACAAACCTGGAAGGAACAAGAATTTTAGTAACATCATCCTTAACATACTTGATTTTTACCGGTGCAACCGGTGCTGTCACCGCTTTTCCATTGATATGGGCTGTCTTGCTGCCTATCTTCATAACAATGGTGGTTCCAAACTGGGATATCGAAATCGTCCCCGCAGCCTTATCGTATACGCAATCTGCTTTTATGGCCGACTTTGCAAAGATATCCTTATAAGACACAAGTGCTATACCATCCTGAATCAATCCCGGCGTACTATCCACACTTATCTTCTTTCCGTTATAGGTCACCTTGACCTGCGCATCACTATACGTATACTCTTTCTTGGTTGTATAATTGTAGATTCTAACTCCTGAAGCTGCAATTACATGATTTCCATGCATGAAAATCTGAATACCCATAATAAGAATTATCAGCATTCCCCATCGCTTCATTCTCCGATTGTTTTTTAATTTTTTTTCATTCGTACCGTACAATACCCTTCGCAGCCAACTATTCATCTTCCGTCGTCATCTCCCTATACATCGACAAGTTTCCAGTTACTATATTCTCATCATCGTTTCCGATTTCTTCTTTCGTATAAATGGATAGGATATCTCTTCCATGCAATTCTTATATAAGACGTTTATTACAATAGTGTTAAAAAGTGTTAAAACTGTGTCATTTATGCAATTTTACATTATATCTCTAACTTTTTTCTATAATACAAGGAATTCCTTCAAATAATTGTACCATAATATAACACTGGTACCTTAAATTAGTAAATACTACTCATGTCGTCTGCCAAATTGACAGCGTTCTATTTTATTCTACTGAATTAGAATGCTTTTGACGGGGATTTGATATGCAGCATTGAAAATATTACATATCAAATCTTTCGTTTACTACCCGAATAGAATGTATTATTCTGTTTTCTTTCCTCTAAAAATGTGGTAAACTATTGAATATATGAAAATTACATAACGAAAGGGTCGTCTACTATATGAAACTTCAAAGATTAATGGGATATGCCAGACGGGCTATTGATGATTACCAAATGATACAGGACGGCGATAAGATTGCTATCGGAGTGTCCGGCGGGAAGGACAGTCTTACCATGCTTTATGCCTTAAGCGGTTTGAGAAAATTTTATCCCAAAAAGTTCGAATTAGAAGCCATCACTGTAAATATGGGTTATAAGGAATCTGATTTTTCAGGTGTAGCAAGCTTATGCGAGAAATTAGATGTTCATTATACAGTTGTAGAAACAGATATCGCAGAAATTATCTTTGAGCATCGAAAAGAAAGCAACCCCTGTTCTCTCTGTGCAAAGCTAAGAAAGGGAGCATTTAATAATAAAGCAAAAGAGCTGGGCTGTAATAAAGAAGCCTATGCCCATCATTATGATGATGTAATCGAAACCATGATGATGTCCTTATTGTATGAGGGGCGTTTCTTCTGCTTCTCTCCTGTTACTTATCTTGACAGGTCGGATATCACGCTTATTCGTCCCTTACTATACATCGATGAACAGGACATCATCAACTTTAAAAATGCCTATGAGCTTCCCGTAGTAAAAAATCCATGCCCGGTGGATGGTTATACGAAGCGGGAATTCACAAAACAATTAATTAAGAATCTAGATAAGGATAGTCCGGGGCTTAGAAAAAGACTTTTTACTTCAATACAGGAAGGCAGCATCCCCGGCTGGGCACTGCCCGTAAAATAAAGGAGATTTATTATGGCAGAACAAAATTATCACGATCAGGTAAATATAGACAATGCAGTAAAGCTGCGTGCTCTTTTAGAGAAGCTTCCCCGCTTTTGCAGAGACTTTTTCAGAGGAATTGAGCCTACCACCTCCTCTCGAACCAGAATTGCCTATGCTTATGATTTGGGAGTGTTTTTTGAGTTTCTGTCCAATAATAATCCTTCCTTTAAGAACAATCCCATGACAAAGCTTGACGTAAAGGTTCTTGATGAGCTGACACCCCTTGACATTGAGGAATATTTGGAATACCTAAACTATTATAACTCAGACGGTAAAGAATATATCAACCGTGAGAACGGCAAAAAAAGAAAGCTGGTCTCCTTACGAAGCTTTTATAATTATTTTTATCAAAAACAGATTATAAAGACAAATCCCGCATCCCTTGTAAGCATTCCCAAGCTTCATGAGAAGGAAATTATCCGGCTGGAACCGGATGAAGTGGCTCTGCTTCTTGATGAAGTTGAAAACCCTGAGAATTTAACAAAGACACAGCAAAAGTTCCACGCTAAAACCAAAACCCGGGACCTGGCCCTGATGACACTTCTTCTCGGGACCGGTATCCGTGTATCGGAATGTGTGGGCCTTGATATTAATGATGTGGACTTTAACAACAATGGAATTAAAATCCGGCGCAAGGGCGGTTCTGAGGTAATTGTGTACTTTGGTGATGAGGTAAGAGAAACCCTGCTTGATTATCTCGAGGAAAGAAAGCGTTTAATTCCGGAAGAAGGCCATGGCAATGCCCTCTTCTTATCCATGCAGATGAAACGGCTGGGAGTACGGGCTGTCGAAAATCAGGTAAAGAAGTATGCGTCAGGGGTAACAAAGCTTAAGAAAATCACCCCCCATAAGCTAAGAAGTACATATGGCACCAGCCTTTACCGGGAAACCGGCGATATATATCTTGTCGCTGATGTGCTGGGCCACAAGGATGTTAATACAACAAAGAAGCACTACGCCGCCATCGAAGACAGCCGCCGCCGCAGTGCAGCCAATGTCGTGAAGCTTCGGAAGGAATAATAAACTGAAAAAAACAAAAAATTATTCTCCATCAAGATAGTTTACTTCCGACTCAATTTTAAATGATTTTTGCATGTCTCCAGCGATAATACGCACTTTGCCTGAATCGGGATAGATAACTACTTCCGGTGAATCTACTGTATGAACATCAAGGTAAAAAAGCGGTTCATTAGAATTATTGGTCAACATGTGCGTGCCGTTTTCATTTGGCGGCATTACAATTGCATCGCCTTCAGAGACTTCAAAATCACCTTTTGGTGTTTTTAACGTAGCAGTCCCTGAGATAATATAAAAAACTTCTTCATTCCTTGTATGCTGATGATATGGATAATTACTTTTTCCAGGTTGTAATGTATAGAAGTTAACATTGAGTTTTCCCTCTCCACTTCTGTATGGTGAAATACTTTCACTTCTTTGAAATTCGAACGATTGTTCGCTCGTGCCCATGTAGTCATAAATCTGATTCAAATTGAAGTCACGGTACTGTGCCGTCTTTACATTTTTTATTTCCAGGTCTCGCATGATAACATTCCTCTCAAAATAATGTCCAGTGCCGCCGATTACGGCAACTACCATCGATTATATTTTAACTCGTTTACTCGGATAATTAATGTCATCATCCCAGCTATCCAACTCCTTTGCAAAGAAGTCTACGTAAAACAACCCAGCTGCCCATAAATATGCTCTGTCTCGCTCACATAAACTATCTAAAGTTCGCCATTCTACACTGATAAGAATGGGAACCTCTGGGTCTATTCCGAGATTAGGTTCTTGATTACCAATCTCAGCATAAAAGGTATAATTATAATGATTATCATGGATAACAGTGCTAATCAACTGCAAGTTTTCACCTATTACAAGGCATTCCTCTTTTAACTCTCTTACTGCAGCATTTTCAGGTGTTTCCCCATCTTCAATACCACCATCAGGTAAACAGAAATATTCTATTCCACATTGATTATGCTTTACCAAAAGAATTTTATTTCCTCTTGTTACAAGACACTGTGCCCTACCTTTATTCATCATATCTCCCTCTCGCAAATAAGTAATACAAACTTTATTCCTATCTGTTTTTTTCAAAACGTTTATATATCCCATACATGGTAATATTATACATTATTAATATATTCAAAATAATATTTATTCTATAGAATACTAATTTGCCAAGCGGTATAATTTTGCTCCGTGTGCCGATACCTTTGTTTCAAAAATTCGGCCAGAACCTTCCAGCTTTTCTTGTCTCCATAACTCTTCAAAAACGTATCCTTCAAAGCTTTCCAGTTCAACCTCTTCTGATATCATACCAATCCTTCGCTCTGCATCACTAAGATTGAATATTGCCAGATAGTAAGCAGCCTCCCCGGTATCCTTAGAAAACCATACCGCTTGCTGACTGTCCCTCATAATCTGCTTTGCACCGGATGAATGCGTCAGAAGCCGCAGCACCCTTTCATTCGTCAGCAGCTCCAGGGTCCATTGATCCAACTTAGAAAGTTCTGCCCCTATCATAAGCGGAGAGCGGAAGATACACCACAGGGTCATCATTGTAATCTGCTCTTCCCTGGTGAATCTCGTATATCGCTCTTCTCCAAAGCCCTTGCCGATATAACCCAAGGGAAGCATGTCGCAATCCGGGTAACAGCCCTCTGAAACATGATTTTGCCAAATTTCACATCGTTCAAACATATTAACCAATAAGGGCCAGCTATCCCAAAAATCATCTGTAATTCTCCACATATTGGCGTACTTTTCATAATGCCATGCCTTATTAATCAGAGCGGGCCCGGGTGACAGACTCAGCACAATAGCACGTCCGGAATTCAGGATTGCTTTATGAAGCATTCCGATTTCCCTCTCAGAAGATTTCATGTCATGTCTGCATATATCATCACATTTTACAAAATCCACGCCCCACTCGGCATAAAGCTCAAAAATGGAATTATAGTACTCCTGGGCTCCTTCCCTATCCACCTCTAATCCGTACATATCCGGATTCCACCAACAGATGGAGGAAGGATTCGCAATCTCATTGGCTGTCCGATTCGTTCCATAAACCTTTGTATGATTATGAGCTGCAATTCTTGGAATCCCCCGCATAATGTGGATACCGAATTTCAGCCCCAAGCTGTGAATATAATCCGCCAGAGGTTTAAAACCCTGTCCTTTTACCGAGGAAGGGAAACGTTCCGGACAGGGAAGCAGTCTGGAGTACTCATCCATTTCTACCTTCCAGAAGGGAATATACTGATAGTTATTTCTTTGTGTTCCTGTATCGTAAGCATACCATTCAATATCAACTACGATATACTCCCATCCGTACTCTTTCAGATGCGCAGCCATATAATCCGCATTGGCCTTAACCTGCTCCTCATTCACTGCAGTGTCATAATAATCATAGCTGTTCCAGCCCATGGGCGGTGTAAGGGCAAACTTATTCTTATTCAAGGTTTATCCTCCTATTATTCAATCCTTATCCTCAACTAGTAATAATTTGATTTATAGCCTCTGAAATATAATTCATTCCTCTTTATTTTTATCTTCCACGCTTGATTTTCACATCTCATTTTTCCTTCAACCAAATCTCCATGTAGGTGGATTCTGGCGAGGTATCATAGTACAATTCTGCCATAAAAGGCTCCATAACCAACTCGTTATCCAAACCACCCTGTTAAATTATAGACCAACGGGAAGCGGTAAACGTTCTCCATTGGTCTTGTATATACTAATTATTAATTTTGTATAACTCACACTTTTTTCAAACCATATTCCAATTCAAGCAATTTCCAATAGTACGGAATAAGTGCCACGTCAAAACAATCGAAATAAAAACACTCATGAGCGCATCCGATATGTGGCTGTTCGTTCCATGTCCAGTGAACCCTGAATTTGCAGTATTCATCGGTCGCTCCCTGAAAGCCACAATGCCGGCAGCTATCCTTTTTCATCAGGTTTTTTATACTTTCAGGTATTCCATCAATTTCAGTCATATATCTGTTCATATCTTTTAATCTGATGTGTAAAAGAAATTTCAATTCTCCCATGGCTGTATAACCAGATTGACATATCCTTGCTATTCGCTTGGATTTATAGTTATAATCACCATCGAATTTCACATCCTTATATTGCAATGAATGTTTATAAAATTGAAGTGAGAAATTTTTTTGTTCCGGTGAGTACCTCAAAAAATCCGCCTCATCGCTGAGCCACTGCAGCATGGGTATATTATCACGGTCTGCAGTTATTTTGTAATCAAACCGGTAATAATGATGATGGTATTCCTTCGGCCATATCCTGACTTCGCCTTCCCGTTTGTTCTCCAACTCATTCCAGCATTCGCAATATCTTTTAATAGCATCCATTATTTCAGGAGAATCAGGATATTCAACAGTGAAGCTTTTCATTTTCTTACCAAATGGTTTTCCCTCAAAATCAGAGATAGAAAATCCAAAGTCAACCAAGCGTGTGAAAATCAACTCATATTTCGGAACGGGACCGGATAGATGACCTGTTCCTTTTTTTATGGCTTTTTTGAACTCCTCCGCATCAACAATCAGTTGATGCTCCCTCAATTCACCGCAGAATGAAAGATTAGATAAAGTATCAACAAACCTATGAAGCGTGCGATATCCATTCCGGACAAGATTGTGGTCCTTCGATTCTATATCAATAAGCATTAATCCGTAGTTTTCCGGTTGTTTAGCCATATCCATATAGATTTCTTTCACAAGCTCACATAGTTTGGAAAAGTGTAATTGAAAATCTTTCGGTAGACCGGTATGCAACGGGTAATCCTCCGGCACAGCCAGGATAGAGCGGGCAAACGCCTCCGCCTGATGTTGACAGTGATATTTATAATCTATATTTTCATTCATCAATAAATCCTCCGTTTCATTTAACAACGGACATAAAAGGCAAATCGTATTATCATCAACCCAATGTGCCCTGCCGTTTTTGACAAGACCTTTTGCGGGTGTCCTCCCCAAAGCTTAACTTTATTGTATTATATATTCCCAAAATTCACAATACAAAGTAACGCAAATCTGAATTTAATATCTGTGTCACCTATACCCCCTTTATCCCCTGAGCAAGTTGCGTCTGTTTTACATCCTGCTTATTTTGAATACATATCCGATTATTTTTTCTTCACAGGAATCCATATTTCACCGAAACCATTCTTATGCTGCGCCAATCCATAGTACATTTCAAATTGAATACCTTCAATTGCTTCAAACTCAGATGTAGGAAACCATTCCGACCAAATACGTTTCCACATGCTCTGCATTTCACACTTTGGCACATCAAATATCGCCCAAGTTGATGAGGGGACAGAGAGTACTGTGAACCTTGATGGAATTGATAAGTCCTTGGGTAAATAATTACATAACATATACTTAAAGGTTGTTTCTGTAAAATCATACAATGCAGAGACCGTATAATTGTCATGGAAGCGGCCTAAAAGCTCATTAATAGTATCGGTTGTACCATCTTCATCACATCTTTTGCAAAATAATGGAACCTGTTCAAATGCTTTCTCTCTCTCTGCGCTGATTTCGGTGTATACACCAAATAATTCAAAAGACTCTCTTTGTTCAATACGATAATTCATCTCGGTATCTCCTTTAATTGATATAGAGAAGGTCATTCTGGGAAAGGCTTTGAGCGCAACACCAATATCGCGCGCTGATACCGGCATTATTCCATGCAGATTTTTAAATGCTCTGCTAAATGCTTCTGGTGATTCATATCCATATTTAAGCGCTACATCAACAACTTTAATGTCACTTGTCTGCAATTCAAAGGCAGCTAATGTCAAGCGTCTTCGCCTTATATACTCAGACAGCGGCACATCTGTGATAAATGAGAACATCCTTTGAAAATGATACGTTGAACAGCAAGCAGCTTGCGCTGCTTTATCATACGATACTTCATCTGCCAGATTTGATTCAATATAATCCATCGCATTATTCATCCTGCTTAGCCAATCCATTAATTTCTCTCCCTTCAAGACCAATATTATCATACAGCCGTACTTAATGCCTTGCATTTGATGCACCAAAAAATCATACATTCTACAGTATCCCTTCCTTAACTACTAAATTATATTCCTTTGGCGTAACAAAATCAATTGCCTTCCTGGTGGTTCTCTATTCCACGGTTTGTCCAAGCTCCATATCCGTTAATGTTTGACTTTCCTATTCAAACATATTATATTTATTTCATAATACCTTTTTGCTTTGATGGAATAATTTTCATACATTGCAGGAATGGATTTTTATATTTTGAGGTATCAATGAGGAGATTATATGAATAAATTTAAAGCGTTTTTGAAAAGAAAAGACATCGTTATTTCTGTCAGGAGATATGGAATCGACGCACTTGGTGCAATGGCACAAGGCTTATTCTGTTCACTCTTGATTGGTACAATTATCAATACATTGGGGACGCAGTTTCATATTTCGTTTTTGACTGTGCCCGTGGTGGTTATAAATGATGTTTCCTATACCATCGGCTCACTGGCTTCTTTGATGAGCGGCCCTGCCATGGCTGTTGCAATCGGGTATGCACTGCATTGTCCCCCGCTTGTTCTATTCTCATTGATTACCGTCGGATTCGCTTCCAATGCACTGGGCGGAGCAGGCGGTCCGCTGGCCGTGCTGTTCATTGCAATTATCGCCGCTGAGGCCGGAAAGGCCATATCAAAGGAAACAAAAGTCGATATTCTTATAACACCGCTTGTTACAATTGGAATCGGTGTTGCGCTATCCGCATGGTGGGCACCCGCACTGGGCATTGCAGCGATGAAGATGGGCAGTCTTATTATGTGGGCAACAAACCTGCAGCCATTCTTAATGGGTATTCTGGTGTCTGTCTTAGTTGGTGTTGCTCTGACGCTTCCCATTTCCTCTGCGGCAATCTGTGCCGCATTTGGTCTAACGGGTATTGCCGGCGGAGCTGCCGTCGCAGGATGTTGTGCACAGATGGTAGGCTTTGCTGTTATGTCATTTCCGGAAAATCGTTGGAGCGGACTGGTATCTCAGGGAATCGGAACCTCCATGCTGCAGATGGGCAACATTGTGAAGAATCCGAAGATATGGATTGCCCCGATTCTTACATCCGCTATCACCGGTCCGATTGCAACCTGTATTTTCCGATTGGAAATGAACGGTGCACCGGTATCATCCGGAATGGGAACCTCCGGCCTTGTCGGACAATTCGGAGTATACACCGGCTGGATGAATGATATCGCGCAGGGTACTAAAGCTGCTATAACAGCAACGGATTGGGCAGGATTGTTTTTAATATCCTTTATTCTTCCGGCTATCATCTGTCCCCTGATTAATCTTATCTTAAAAAGGATTGGTTGGGTAAAAGTCGGTGATATGACGTTATCATAGGAACCAGCCTCTATTACTTTTTAAAGGATTCAAAATACAACTAAAGCAAAACCGCCCGACACGGAATCAATCCATGCCGGACGGTTTTCATCTGGTTTATATCTTTTTCCTACAGCTCAACACTAAACATATAAGCGGTGCTGTCCTTGTCGCAGCCATCAAGAAACACTTCCGCAGTCCAATATTTGTCCGGATACGGAATGATTACACCCTGACCAAGAATAATGTTTCTCGTAACATCATACATGGCGTCGCTGTCATAGCCCTCTCTTTTATGCATAGCCTCGTAATCCCCGGAAAAGGTTGCGAATGCTGCCTGCGAGCAGAACGGAGGACCTGCCTTGAAGCCGCTATTGTCTCTATGCGGTATGAAGTCAAAGGAGAGAAATCCTTCCGGCACAGGGGTATCCGCCTTCATAAACCGTCCCCAAAAGCCGTGCCAAGGGCCAACATCCACACCTAATCCGTAATGGTGCATAAATAAAACATCATAGTCAAAGTCGGATTTATACTCTGACAGGGAATCAAGTGTACGCATTGTATCAAGCCGCTGCTCCACACTTTCATCCTCACCGCATTCCCGCCCGATAAAACGCATGGCAGGCATTTTCTTGTATTCAAAGCTTTCTACCTTAAAGCCCTTCTGCTGTCTCTCAACCATATCCGGCATAAACAACGCCCACTGTACCCCGGCATCACAATCCTTCAGATAATTGATATACCCGAATATATCTACGCTGTCCGTTCCTGTAGGCCCTGTTTTATTTCCTGCTATCTTCTCCCGAATGCTGCGCTCCCGCATTATCGAAAAGTCGGCAAATACTTTGGCAACCGTTTCGCGAAGCTGTTCATCATGTGATAATCCGGACAACTCATCGTCAAACCTGTCAAGTGCTTTGAAGACCGCCCCATTGACCACGCCTGACGGCTCAAGCTCTTTCAAATACTCACGAAGCTTCGCATTCTGTTCTTTGAACCGCACAAAAACACCGTGCATCAAAATCTGCTCATTTTCAGCGAGCTTTTCGTCGCTCCACTGGGAATCGTCAAGAATCCATTCGGTTAGCGCATCAAAAACGGATGGGTTTTGCCCTCTTGCTTTTCCTGCCCAGCTAACAATGCTATTGTATACCTCCGCACTCGTCAGATTCTTTTTCTTTTGTCCGTCGATTTCACTCCAATCGACCAAATGAAATTCGTCAATAAATTTTTGTGACATGTCAAATCCTCCTTGTATCGTTATACTAATCGTCAGCGGATGAAAGATTCGAACCTGTCCCCGCCGCACTTTTGATGGAGGTATGCCATGAAACCGGATAAACGCCTTTGAAAAGCTCTCCTGCGTATCGTACTGATACCGCATAGCCACATCAATGATTCTGCTACCCGGTTGCAGCAAGTCCTGCGCGGCTAAACTCAGACGCCTGTTACGGATATATTCTCCAATGGTCATGCCCATTACCACATGAAATACAAATTGGAAATGCGAGCTTGACGCATAGGCCTGCCCCGATATCTCGTCTATACAAATTTCATCGGTTATATGGCTTTCAATATAATCAATGGCTTTCGATAAACTCTGTATCCAGTTCATAAGCCGTCCTCCCTTCATAGGGTATTATACAAAATCATTACCTTGAAAGTCATGTCTTAAAATCCGATGTATTGTCCGCTCTCACTTGTTTATAAAAATTCTTTATTCACCGAATTCCAGCTGGCTGTCATGCTTCTTGAAGAAATCCACTCTGGGCTCAAGAAATTTGAGCTGATGTTGTTTCATATCTGAGATAAAATAATCCAAGGGCCGGAAGATGGTATTCCAGTCCCAGATTCTTTCATCCACTCCCAGGTACTCCCGCACCATATCCGCACCGGTCGGTGCAAGAGGATGTACCAGCGTAGCCGTCACCCGTACTGCATATAATGAATCAATCAGCACCTGTCTGCGAAGAGCGTCATCATCATTCGTATCGGCAGTTCTTATATTGTTCACGTAATACTTGTTGCTGTAACGGACATAGCTGTCCAACAAATCAGATATTCTGTGAAACTCATGGTTATACATATGTCTTTCGTACTTTAGAATAACCTTCTTTGCTTCTTCCAGAATCTCCTCACTAACCGTACCCTCCGGGATGTGCGAATCATAGTATTTCTGGGAAGTGTAAAAGCAGGACCGGATAAGTCTGTTGTATACATTGGTAAGAAGATTGCCTTCCTTTAATACAGGGTCAATTCCCTCCGCCTTTTCTGTCTGGTATACCGCCGGCTGAAAGCTTACGCTCTTATTATCAAGGCCAAAGCTGATAAAATGCATCCTGAGCTGTTCATTGGTATAGTATTGTAAAAGCTCTCCTGCCATGGGCGGTTTGATGGCTGAGCTGCTGCTTGCCTTTTTATCCATAAAGAGCACATGATTATTGGCAATCAGATGAGGCAGAAGCAGTTCTCCGTCCTTCGGCAATATAGCCGGCGCTTCCTTCTGCATCGCCATAAACATGGCCATCTCTGCAATGCCGTAAAAATAAATATTATCCTCTCCGATAAACTGATAGACGTTCGCATCCGTTGAGCACCACCAGTCCTTCCAATCCTTTGAGGATACCTCCCCTTCTCCGGATTCCAGATAGGTTCTTGTAAAGGATATGGGTGCCCATAAGGATTCGGGCCATACCCAGAAAGTCAGGTCTTCCAGTCCGTCCTTAACCGGGGTCTTTACTCCCCACTCGATATTACCGGTCAGACGAAATGGTACCAGGGTCTTTCCTGTACGGAAATTCACCCCATGACGGGCGATTATCTCCGTAGCCTCTTCCCTGTCCTTTAAGGTTTTAAATATCAATGTAACAGAGGGCTTTTTCTCCTCTCCTATATATTCATGTTCAGGTAATTTATCAATTATCTCCTTCAGTTTTGGAAGCTGATTCTTCTTAATATAAATCATCGGGTCCCTTAAAAATTCTTCCATTGTATTCAGAAGATATTTGCGGGAATTGGTATTCTTCCTAAGATAATCCACTCTGTCAGCCAGAAGCTTCTGAAACTCCTCCAGTTTAAAATACCAGTTGGTTACCTTAATAATCTCAGGCGTCTTTCCGGACAGGGTACTCTTTGGATTTATAAGCTCGGACGGCATATACTGATGTCCTAAGGAGCATTCATCTGCATATCCCCGTTCAGACCTACAGCCTTCTATCGGACATTCGCCCACAACCTGACGTCCGTTTAACAGCACCTGAAACTCCGGATCAAAAAACTGCGGTGTAGAAAGCTTTTCCAGATACCCCTTCTCATAAAGAAGCTCAAATACTTCCTCGGATACCTTATCATGAATTTCACCGCTTCTTCCAAAGGCAGAGGTTCCATACAGATTTAACGCAATCTCATAATCGCCCAGGGTTTTCTTTTGTTTTATATGGTTTTCGGATACATAATCCTCGATGGTGCCTGTATAGCCATTCTCCTCACAAAGCTTTCTGTAGCTCTCCAGTATGGGGGAGCCATAGCAGTCGGTGCCTGACACGAAGATTACATTCTCCTTGCCGATTCTGTCTCTTAAAAACCGTGCAAACACATCGGCGTGAATAAATACACCTCCGATATGCCCGAAATGAAGTTCTTTATTGCCATAAGGCATTCCCGCCGTCACTACCGCTCTTTTTGGGAATTCAGGCCTTGGCTGCTCAGGTCTTTTAAAAAAGTTTTTCTCCTTCATAATATCCCTCCTCTAATTCTTATTGTCACATAAAAAACCTACGACATTCCAAAAGGAATTATCGTAGGGACGAATACTTCGCGGTGCCACCCTATTTTATTGATATGTTGCCATATCAATCTTACCAGGTACAGATTATACCTTTGTCCTGTAACGCGGACATACGTCATAGCATCACCAAAATCATCGATTTCAGATCCGTATGCGGCTCCGAGGCTTGTTTCATCATAACTTCCCCATTCCTTCTCAGCTTCACGGAACTCTCTGTAGGTTACCATTAAGATTACTCTTCTCTTCATAGCCTTTTATATGAAGTTCATAGCCTTTTTATGAAGTTCATAGCTTTTTTGTGAATTCACGGCCTTTTTATGGATTCATAGCCTTTTTGCATGAATCATATCTTATTTCGTATCGTATGATATTCTGCCCGAAAAGTCAAGTAAATATTTTGTATTTATCTATTGTCTATGTAAGGACACGTCTAAAATATATATTCATTCGTTTTAGAAAGAATTGTATAAGCCTTCCGATACACAATACATTTATTAACGTTCCCGGTCCATAGACACCGCCTAAGATAAGCCCGAAAAACAGCAATATTAAATCCGTGGCTGTCTTCGACCTTTTATAGCTCCATTTAAGCTTGGAGATAAACACCTCGGTAACCCCTTCTAAAGGGCCAAGGCCCTCTTTCACCGATACATAAAAGCTAATACCAAATGAACACAACAAAACACCGATGAGGCTGAACAGATATTTAAGCCATGTAATTTCATAACCCGCTATATCCGGTATTAAATTATAAAAAAAGTTAATATAAAAGCCCTGGGTGAATGTCGCCAATAATGTTCCCGTTCTTATCGTATCACGGGCAAAAATAATACATGGAATAAATAGAATAATGTATACAATAAAGCTTGAGGTGCCTAAAGAAACACCCAATTGCCGGCTTATCCCGTTACATAGGGTATCGATAGCACTGGTACCCAAGGATGATTTGTGCATAAGCGCAACACCTAAACCTATAAAAGCCAATCCAACCGAGATAAGTATTACTTTAAAAATATATTTATAAATCCGATTGCTGTCATGTGTATTTTTGAGCATCTAATTACATTTCCTCCACTAAGTGCGGTTATACTAAATTAGTTTTCTTGCCGCATTTGTCGCTATCGCTGCCTGAATTACTGCCTGTGCTACAACCTTTCCAATCCGTTTGTCCAATGCTTCGGGAATGATATATTCCTCTCTCCGTTCTTCATCTGTGACAAGACCCGCAATTGCTTTTGAGGCTGCTACCTTCATCTCATCATTGATGACTGTTGCCCGGCAGTCCAGGGCTCCTCGAAAGATTCCCGGGAATGCTAAAACATTATTAATCTGATTGGGATAGTCCGAACGGCCGGTACCTATTATCCGTGCCCCGGCAGCTTTTGCTTCATCCGGCATTATCTCCGGTACAGGATTCGCCATGGCAAAAACAATCGCATCGGATGCCATTGATTTTACCATTTCACCGCTTACCACATTCGGTGCTGATACACCTATAAATACATCGGCGCCCATCATGGCATCGGCAAGGCTTCCTGTAAGATGTGACCGGTTTGTCACCGCAGCCATGTCCGCCTGCGGCTGATTCAGCTCCTTCATGCCTTCAGAGATTATTCCAAAACGGTCAACCATGATAATATCTTTAACGCCCATATTCAGAAGATGCTTTGCAATGGCTATTCCGGCGGACCCGGCACCATTGATTACCACCCTTACCTTACCGATATCCTTGCCCACGATTTTAAGTCCGTTAATCAGTGCCGCTGCTACAACAATTGCCGTACCATGCTGGTCATCATGAAACACAGGAATATCACACAGTTCATTTAATTTCTTCTCAATTTCAAAGCATCTTGGTGCCGCAATATCTTCAAGGTTAATTCCGCCAAAGCTTCCCGACATCAAATATATCGTTCTTACTAATTCATCCACATCTTTTGTTCTCAGACAGATTGGAAAAGCATCGACATCTGCAAATTCTTTAAACAATGCACATTTTCCTTCCATAACAGGCATTCCGGCTTCAGGGCCTATATCACCAAGACCAAGAACTGCTGAACCATCCGTAATTACTGCCACCAGATTATTTCTTCGTGTCAGCTCAAACGACTTATCATAGTCTCTGTGAATCTCCATGCAGGGTTCAGCAACACCCGGGGTATACGCCAGGGATAAATCCTCTCTGGTATTTATCTCGACGCGGGATACTACTTCAATCTTACCCTTCCATTGATAGTGTTTTTCAATCGCTTTTTGTCTGTTATCCATCCTACTCTCCATTCTGCCTATAAAATAGCTATTTCCTAATCTAATCTGTGAATCAAATCGATTTCATTTACTCAAAAGGGAATACATATTCGCTTAGCCCAAATTCATCCCTAAGCTGTATTAATTCCTTCTGTACTGCTTCATTAATCGAAACCCCGCTGTCTTTACGTTGCTGCCATACAAGGTATTCTTTTTCACCGGCTGTGAATATATGCTCCTCGCCAGGGGCTTTGGCCGAACTTCTCAAGGACCTTACTATCTCCGTGCAGGTTCTCTTAAATTCATCTAAGCCCATAAAGGCTTCCGGGTCGATGGCAATAAAGAAATGCCCCAGCGGCATCGGTATCTTCCTGCCGTCTTCTTTGCTGACACCCGATAAAGCACTTAAAAACTGCCCTTGCTGCAATGCTGCGGACAGAATCTCAACGACGGTTGCATACCCATAGCCTTTATATCCGCCCAGCTCTTCTCCAATACCGCCAAGAGGCGCCAGTGCTGCATCTCCTGAATCCAAATCCTTTAGAATCTGTTTTGAATCGGTCTTTGCTTTTCCATCCCTGCCTATTACCATCCCTGCGGGAGTCGGTTTTCCCATACGGGAATAATACTCGATTTTTCCCCGCTGTGTAATGGAGGTTGCACAATCCAGAACAAACGGGAATTCTTCATCCGTAGGCATTCCGAAGGTTAAGGGATTCGTACCGAGCATATTCTCTACTCCGAAAGTAGGTGCAATAGACGGCCTGGCATTGGTACCGGTTATGCCGATACAGCCTTCCCCAGCAGCCATGGTTACATAGTAACCGGCAATTCCGTAATGGGTGGAATTTCGCACCGCCACCATGCCCATACCGTATTCTTTTGCTTTCTGTATCGCCATCTTCATCGCCTTATACCCGATAACCTGCCCCATGCCCAGATGTCCGTCAACAACGGCGGTTGTCGGACCTTCTTTTATAACCTCAAAGTCCGTTACAGGGTTTTGGATACCGGCTTTAATACGGTCAAGATAAATCGGCTTAAAACGATTCACTCCATGGGATTCAATACCCCGCTTATCCGACTCAAGCAATACATCCGCACAGATTTTTGCATCTTCTTTGGGGATGCCGTATTTTATAAATACTTCCGTAACAAAGCCTGTTATCGTATTCCAGTCAACAATATTGGATTTTTCCGCCATAATCATACCTCCTACATTCTATTTATATTAAGAATTTAAATATAAAATGAAACGTAACTGATTCTTATCCAAAATATAAGAGCAGGGACTGCCGCAAAATATAACCGGTTACATTTTACAGCAGCTCCCCATATTGACCTTGATTCTTTAACAACCTTTGATAAGGTCGGTAACCAGAGGACTGTTCCTGCTTGATATCCGTGGTAACCGCCGTTCCAGAGCCGCGTAGGATATCTCGATATCCTCTGTCGCTTCATCCTCATTAAAGCAGCCGATACATACCATATCCTGCGGACGTATGGTGTTAAAGCTGAAGTTAAGTCCCACAAAAGGCGTTATGCGGCCTGCCGCACAAGGTTTAATCGTGATTACAGGTTTTTTTGCATTGTGTATTATCCTTGCAACACTTTCAATTTCTACCTGCATCAAAAATCCTTCTGCATTATATATCTGAATATAGGTCTCTACATCATATCCATTCGCATCCGCATATTGTATAACCTCCGGCATATGTGCGGAAAGTCCCGGTATCATCCCGGCCTCCCTTATCATATACAGGTAATCAGGTAACCGGTCCATTGTCTCTTTATTCTTATTAATTAACTGCTCTATGCATGAATGAAGGGGCAGGCAGAATGTAGCACCTCTTTTCGCGCATTCCTGTATCGCCTTTTTCGCTTCCTGTCTTGCTGCGGCAGTATCATCCATATTTATTATGGGTTCATCCATTATAATCATTTTTTTGCCTGTCTTATTCTGGGCTAATTCCACCGCTTTCATAAGATTATGGTCCACATCAAATAATCCCAGGACAGCATTGATATCATGCTCTAAAAATGTTTCAAATATCGCAGCAATTGACTCCGGGCTATGATGATTTCTAATCATCATGTCTCCGGCGGCACTACGATGGCTAAAGCCCGATACCCAGTTGCATCCGATAACTAATCTGGGTACGGACACACCGCCCACATCCGTACGGGGAAAAGTATTTTTCATAGTAATCACTCCAATCTGCTAAAACCATATAAATCATGGTAACTATATAATATTTCTTATAAGGATATTTTACAAGCAATTTATATGTCATCTACGGGATATATCGGACGTTGTATATGCTTATAATCAAATTCCGCAATCATCTGATAACTTTCTCCCGGAGTATTTGACATAATATAGCTTGTCCCCAATTCTTTCAAATCAGGGAAAATATACCCGAATTTCGTTACAAATACATCGTAATCAGAAACATTAATGCCACAGGATGCAAAATTAACCTTTTGGATAAATGCATAGGCCTTATCTGTAAGTACTATATCGATATTGCCTGTGGAAATCAACACCCCTTCACAACGCTTGATTGGCGGATTTGTATCAATTTCATATCCATATACATCAAAAGCTCCAAGGTATGTCACTTCTAATGTAACCGGACGGGTTATTTCGTCGATATCCACACCGATGTCAAGCCAGAATCTATCCCCTACTTTATGCTTCTTACAGGCCAAAACAGCCTTATCGTCCATTATGCCTGCTATAAGAACCCTTTTTCCGGTATCATTTATCTTCAAGTATTCCTTTAACAAGACAAGGCTGCCTCCGGTTGTTCCGGCAGTCGGATTATCGCCCATATCGGTCACACAGACAGGAGGCTGTAGCTTATATAATGAGGTTTCTGCTGTTTCCATTGGAGGAAGCGACAGCATCTCGAAATCAAATTCTCTGCGTCTGGAATACACCCGCTCTGCCAATTCATCTGCCTTATGGGAACAATACGCCTCATGCTCGGGAGACGACGCAACAACGACAACGGCAGAAGAGGTTCTTAACGCGTCTGTCCAGGCAAATCCTATAAAGGTACTGGCACAGGCTATCTTCTCATCTTCCGATTCCCATCGCTTCATCAGGGAAATAATGCTTTTAAACGGTTCCACCGTTGTTGCCGCCATCTCTCCCGGAAAAATCATCGGAAGCTTTCTCATCTGGGGATACAATCTGTAATTTTTCTTTAGATAATTGACTAAAACCTCTGCCGTTCTTCGGAAGGTATCTTCATGGTCCGTATGGGGCGCCGTATGAAAGCACCGGTATATATTGACCTTATTTGAGAAGTCAGGCTCTATATTCCCGTGAAGGTCCATGCCAAACGATAGAATACACTTATCTCCGACGATATCCCTTATGTCACAGACAAGCCGGTATTCCCCCGAGCCGATGTTCTTTACATTCATCGCACCGTGGCAATACATCCAGATGCCGTCAATATCCGGGTTTTTTCGTATAACATCCAG
This sequence comes from Bacillota bacterium, assembly GCA_023419655.1. Taxonomy (GTDB): domain Bacteria; phylum Bacillota; class Clostridia; order Lachnospirales; family Lachnospiraceae; genus Mobilitalea. The sequence continues at coordinate 25,333 of JAEZXP010000243.1, forward strand.
TATCTTATTCTCAAAATAATAAAATGTCTCTTCATCTACCAATCCGCAGGAAGGTGCGGTAGCATAAATTGACGGTATAATCTCTATATCCGCCTTCTCAAATATATCTCTGACAGGAAGATGCCCGATAACCTCCTGCCCTTCATAAAACTCAAACATCTCTTTTGTTGTAAGCTTTGGACAAAAATCATTTGATTCATGGGCAAATGCACCAACCATTACTTTCACTGGAATTCCCCATTTCATAATATACTTCGTTGCTGTAAATCGATAACTACAGGTATGCCTTCGATATTATCTACATCAACGCAATCTTCGTGTTCTCTACTTCTTCTCTCGTTGGAATGGAATCGGATGCCCCTGCCTTGCTGACTGCGATGGAGGAAGCCTTGCTTGCTAAGGTAAGCGCCTTGTCAATCTCCATATTTTCCATGATACATGCCAGGAAATAACCGGTAAATGTGTCACCGGCAGCCGTTGTATCAACGACCTTAACGTCGTAGATGCCATGCTCATAGAACGTATTCCCGTCATAATAGAGACATCCCTGCTTACCCAATGTAAGGACCACCTTGCAATTTGGAAAACGATTAACCAGATGGATACAAATATCCCTTCCAACTTCCTCACCGGTTATCTCCAGTCCTTCAACTTCATTTAAAATAAACCAGTCAACATATTTTAATTTATCGGAAGAAGCAAGATTTCCTATCGGAGAAGGATTCAGGGCAATCTTCATGTTTTTCTCATGGGCTTTTTCTATGGCATATTCGATATTACTGACTTCATTTTGAAGCAATAATATATCACCGGCCTCAAAATTCTGCAATATATCATCGATATCACTTTCCGTAATGTCTGTATTTGCACCTCCGAAGATAACGATACAGTTTTGTCCTTTCGTATCGACCTGGATAATTGCATGTCCGGTGGGAACCTCGTTATTTACCTTCGTATATTCCGTGTTTACACCGCTTTGCGTTAATCTTTCTGTCAGCATCAATCCATCCTGTCCTATCTTACCGGCATGATATACCTTTGCACCGGCCTTTGACAGTGCGATGGATTGATTGAGGCCTTTCCCTCCGCAAAATAACTGGAGGTTGGTTGCGGATATGGTCTCTCCCGGCCTCACCGCATGATCTACACGATAAACGTGATCAATATTTAATGAACCAATATTAAGAATCTTCATAATCAGTCACCTTTTTTATGTTTTTTAAACAGGGTGATTAAGCCTGAACCTAATCACCCTGTTATGAACTGTCTATCTGCACCAAAGCCTGCAGCTTAATGCTTTCATAAGAAAGTGATAAGGATTAATCAAACAGTATAGCGCCCTTCATGTAATTGTCTTCCTTATCAATTGCTCTTTCAAATAATACATTCATAGCTTTCTCATCTTTATAGCTTGCTACATGCGTGATGAATTTACCGGGGTCATAAACCCCTCTCTTAATCAATTCATATGTGCGCGGAAGCATCTCTTCATAATGTGCATTACTCATCGGTGAAAGATTAAGTACAGTAAGTCCTCCCAGATGCCATTTTGTTCCGTCAAATGTTACCTTGCCCCTGTGGAAGCTTCCGATAACAAATGTACCTGCCTGCTTTGTCATGGAATCCGCCAGTTCAAATCCGGATAGAGAAGCACCAAAGTCAATTACGACATCCGCTCCGCCTTGAGCCTGAATCTCAGCGATGACCTTCTTGCCCTCTTCACTTTCAGGGTCAAGAACCTCTGTAGGATTATATTCTTCTGCCATTTTACGTCTGTCTTCTCTAAGCTCAAATACGGTAATTCTTCCGGCAGGGGATGCTTTTGTCAGTCCCATCAGTGTTAACTGGCCCATATAACCCGCACCTACCAGAACGACATGGTCACCCGCCTGGATGTTGGTCTTATTTAACAGGTTTACTACACAGCAGTTCGGCTCAATAACAGCCTTTGCCCAATCGGTAGTATCATCCGGTAATTTAACGACACAATTGCCTTTCAGTGTTACATACTCACTCATCATCGCATTGCTGCCGCTGGCACAAAACACTTTATCTCCGGGCTTTACGTTTGTAACGCCATCGCCGACTTTTTCAATAATTCCTACGCCTTCATGACCAATTACATAAGGCATGGGTCCGGGTGCATTTACACCTCTTATTAACCATGAATCCCAACAGCAAACTCCGCAAGCTTTTGTCCTGACCAGAACTTCATCATATTTCGGCTCGGCGACTTCAAAGGGTCTTACCTCAACCTTGTTAAGCTCCGTAACATAAACAGCATTTGATTTTATCATAAAAGCACCTCCATTTAAAATTAATACATTGCTACAGTTCCTATCGTATTATCTTGATGCCCACAAGAAGCCTCTTCTTGTAATCTCCATAACCTCAGGAATATCATATATCCTGTCCACATGTCCTAATGAGCTGTAGAACACACGGCCCTTGCCCCACAATTTGGTGTATACAACAGGCATTGCAACCGGTCCGTTCGCACTGTGAGGTCCTACTGTTTCAACCTGGGTGGTAGCCAGTACATTTACGCAGGGGTCCAGATGCAGATAATACTGCTCGGAGCGAAGCTTAAAATCAGGAATACCTTCAATAATCGGGGAAGCTGCTCCTCTGCGGACATTTACTACATAATCTGTTTCAAACGCACCTTCCGGTGACGGATAGAATTGATTTACATAGTTAAGGTTCTCTTCCGAAAGATCTGAAATATGATGGTACCATGTATCTCCGGGATGGGATACCCACTGGCTGCCTGTAATAAATTGATATTCAATATTCCAGCGGAATGAATCACACATGCCGCCATGACATCCGGCAATTCCTGTACCTGCCTCTACTGCTTCAGAAATATGGAATGCATACCTGTCATCCATCGTTCCCTGTGTCCATAGAGGAATAATAAGGTCCATGGATTTTAAGAATTCCACATCTGCAAGGCGATCCATATTATCATCAACCGTAACCTCATAGTTCTCTTTTTCTAACATCGCCTTAAAGCGCTTGCTTACCAGCTCAGGCTCATGTCCATCCCAACCACCGTAAAAAATAAATGCTTTTTTCATAATATCATTTCCTTTCTTTTGAATTATGTTATATGGATTTACATTGTTAGGTTATATAACAATGGAATATCTAATCTAACCAACTACTATACGAACGTTTATCCTAATGCTTTGCCGTAGAGCGCTTTGCCCGGATGATGTCCAGAAGAACAGATAAAATAATGATGATTCCCAGCGCAACCTTTTGCCAATAAGCACTTACACGAAGCAGGTTCAGTCCGTTGTTAATCAGACCCCAGGCCAAAGCACCAGCCAGAGTATTTAGCATACTTCCCTTGAAGGTACCGCCGATGTATACCGCTGCAAGAGCCTGCAAAGACAAGTCCGCACCGGAACCCGGCTGACCGGAGGACAAACGGGATGCCTGGATGATACCTGCCGCAGCAGCGCAGAATCCGCAGATTGTAAAGATTAATATCTTTGTCCTTGTTACATTAAGACCTGACAGTTTGGCTGCCACAGGATTCTCACCGATTGAAATAACGCTTCTTCCAAAGGTTGTATATTTTAGGGTAACTGCTCCTACGATAAAAAATATGGCCATAAGGATTGTCGGTACCGGAATTACTCCTGCCACATATCCTCTTCCGATTACTAAAAACTTTTCCGGAAGATTAATAACCGGCATACTCTTGGTAAATACCAGCGTCATTCCCAATATGACATATTGCATACCCAGGGTTCCGATAAATGCCGGAATATTTAATATTGTAACAATCCATCCCGTAAAGGTTCCGACTGCTGTTCCGACGACTAATGCAATCAATATGGATACAGGTACACTTACTCCTGCCTTTGTCATCAAAAGTGCTGCATTACAGCCGGCGAAAGTCGCCGCCATACCTGTACTAAGGTCAATTTCTCCTCCGAGAACAACAAAGGATGAGCCCAGTGCTATAATTGATACTACCGTAATTTGTCTTATAACATTAATAATATTGCTGGTTGTAAAAAACGTATCTGTAACAATGGTTAATAAAACAGATATTACGATGACAATCAACCATGGCCCAAGCATATTTTCTACTTTTATAAGAGTTGATTTTAAATCTTTGTTTTTCATTTTACTTACCTCCAACCGCATATTCAGTAATTTTGCTTTGTGAGAAGTCTTCTTTCTTCAATTCTCCGGTAATGTTTCCCTCATGCATTACAAGAATCCTGTCACTTATTCCTATAATCTCTTCCATTTCTGATGAAACAACGATAATCACTTTTCCTTCTGCCGCTAATTTATTAATAATTTCATAGATTTCCCGCTTAGCACCAACATCGATACCTCTCGTCGGTTCATCAAAAATAACAATTCTGGAATCTGAGAATAACCATTTTGCCAATACAACCTTTTGCTGGTTACCGCCACTAAGGAACATTGTACGTTGATTAACAGAGGGAGTTACAATCCGCAATGCACCTACATATTCTTCTGAAAACTTTTTTTCCTCTGAAAAATCGAAGAATATACCTTTCAGAATCTTATGCATGGCAACCATTACGGTATTTACTTTGACGGAAAGCCTCAGGAACAGGCCTTCTTCTTTACGGTTTTCGGTAACAAATCCTATTTTATGTTTTATAGCATCCCTGGGTGATTTTATATTGACTTTTTTCCCGTCTATATAAATCTCTCCGGATACTCTTTTATCAGCTCCAAATATTAATCTCATGGTTTCTGTCCTGCCCGCTCCAACTAAGCCTGCAAATCCTAATACCTCGCCGGCACATGCTTTAAAGGATACATTCTTAACACGATATCCACCATCAGATAAATTCCTGGCTTCAAAACAAATACCGCCCATCTTGCAGTCTCTTTTAGGATACTGCTGCTTTAATTCACGGCCAATCATCATGGAAATCATTTCACTCTTGCTTATATCTTTAACATCTTTTGTTCCTATGTAACATCCATCCCGTAAAACTGTCATCCTGTCGCAGATACGATATATTTCATCCAACCGATGAGTAATGAATATTACTGCAATGTCTTTTTTCCTAAGAGAATCAATAATATTAAACAGAATCTCCGTCTCATTCGTTGTTAATGAAGAGGTCGGTTCATCCATAATTACAACCTTAGAGTTGATGCTAACTGCTTTTATTATTTCAACAATCTGCTGTTGAGCAAGACTTAGGCTTCGAAGGGGTAATGTAACATCCATATCAATGCCGAACATATCAAATAATTCTCTTGCTTCTTCATTCATCTGCTTCCATTGAACAAATCCATTCTTTACCGGATAACGTCCAAGAAAAACATTTTCCGCCACACTTACTCTGTTTATAAGATTAAGCTCCTGATATATAATTGCTATTCCCAGCCGCTCAGACACCTTTGGTCCTGTAATGTCAACTTCTTTTCCATCAAACATTATAGTACCGCTGTTCTTTGTATAGGCACCGGATAAAATCTTCATCAATGTGGATTTACCGGCTCCGTTCTCACCTACCAAAGCATGAACCTCTCCTTTTCTCAAGGAAAAATTAACATCTGTCAGCGCCTTAACACCAGGAAACTCCTTGCTTACATTTGTCAGCCTGAGTATATCCGTGGTTGTCTGCATTCGAAACGCTCCTTTCAGTTCAATATACAAATGTCAGGTAAAGATTTATCTATTACCTTATATTGTGCGGTAAACTTGTGCAGTAAACCGCACAATATAAGGTATAAAAAAGGGGGGGGTATAGGGGATACATTTTTAAATATTAAATACA
>JAEZXP010000245.1 GCA_023419655.1 Bacillota bacterium
TAGAAAGCACTGCCATATGCTCCGGAATCCCAAGGAGGTTACGCACATACCCTTCACTGCTTATTCCCTGATTGGATTCCCTTAACCGAATCTGCACCCAGCACGAGCCAAGCCCCAATTTTTCCGCTTCCAGCTGTATAACGACAGAGGCTATCGAAGCATCTTCTATCCATGTATCGGTTTTCTGCGTATTGGCCAATACCACAATGGCAAGAGGCGTCTCCGGTAAAAAGGGCTGCTTTGGATTTCGGCAGTTGCCAAGCTCTTGAAGTGTTTCTTTATTCTCGATAACGACAAACTCCCATGGACGGGTACTCTTCCCGCTAGGTGCAAGCTGTGCTGCCGCAAGGAGCTTTTCCTTTTTCTCCGCTTCCACCGTCTTGTTCTCAAATTTCCGGCAGCTTCTCCTTTTAAGTAACATATCCAGCATAAAATTCTCCTCACTTTCTCATTATGATGTTATCCGCACATTTTGTAATCTTCGGAAGTGACAAAGATTTGTATTCAGATTTCTTCTTATGATATGATTATATTATAAAATAAGAATAATTCAAGAACACAAAAAATATCCTATTCGAATTAGAAAACTCAAAACAGTTCTACTGTTTTTCCCTCCAGAATCCGTTTTGTCGTACGCATCGCGCACATTTTGCCGCACATTGAACAGCTGTCCGGTTCTGCTGGCGGCGCACTTTCAAAATATTCTCTGGCCTTTTTCCTGTCAATCGCGATATCAAACATCGCCTCCCAATCCAGTCTGTGGCGTGCCTGAGCCATTTGATTGTCCGCATTGCGGGCACCGGGAATTCCTTTCGCAATATCTGCTGCATGGGCTGCAATTTTACTTGCAATGATTCCTTCCTTTACATCACTCTCACTTGGCAAACGCAAATGCTCCGCAGGAGTAACATAGCATAGAAAATTTGCACCGGATGCAGCAGCAATTGCCCCTCCAATAGCCGACGTAATATGGTCATATCCGGGAGCGATATCTGTCACAAGAGGACCTAATACATAAAACGGGGCATTGTGGCAAAGGCGCTTTTGCAGCTGCATATTCGCAGCAATTTCATTCATCGCCATGTGTCCGGGTCCCTCTACAATTACCTGCACATCCCGTTCCCATGCACGCTTTGTCAAATGTCCAAGCTCTATAAGCTCGCTTATTTGGGAAGCGTCTGTGCTGTCCGCAATACACCCGGGACGAAGAGCGTCGCCTAAGCTGATGGTTACATCATATTCTCGTAAAATATCTAAAAGTTCATCGTAGTATTCGTAAAACGGATTTTCATTTCCGGTCATTTGCATCCAGGCAAAAAGCAGGGAGCCGCCTCTGGAAACGATATTCATTGTTCGTCCTTCTCTCAGGAACGCTTCGACCGCACGTTTATTAATTCCCGCATGAATTGTCATGAAGTCTACGCCTTCTTCTGCATGGGCACGCACAACCTTTAAAAAATCCTCTGCCGTGATTTCTCTCAATTCTTTCTTCAAATATCCAACTGCATCATACATCGGCACTGTGCCAATCATAGCCGGTGAACGGGATATAAGCTCACGGCGGAACGTGTTTGTTTTACCATCGTTGCTTAAATCCATAATAGCTTCTGCACCAAACTCAATTGCTAAATTAACTTTACGCATTTCTACGGAGTAGTCCTTACAATCACCTGAAATCCCAAGGTTTACATTTATCTTCGTACGCAGTCCATCACCTATTCCATTCGGTTCTAACGATGTATGTCGGATATTGGCGGGAATTGCTATCCTTCCCTGTGCTACCCGCTCACATATTAATTGCTCAGAAATACCTTCCTTTTTTGCTACGGATGTCATTTCCGGCGTAATCATTCCCTTTTTCGCTGCTTCCATCTGTGTGCTGTAATTTCTCATTTTGAATATCCTTTCTAAGTATGTACCTCACAAAATACTGTTTCATTTTCCATTGGCTCCTGCCGCCAAATAAACATCATCTTACCGGGCAAATTCACCGGTTATGGCAAAGGCATGATTGACAGGACCAGAGCCTGCGCCCAAGTTTAGCATCGCCTCCAATGCTCCAGAGATATATGCCTTCGCCCGCTCCACTGCTGTGTCCAGCTCATAGCCCTTTGCCAGATTGGAGGCAATGGCGCTGGAGAGTGTACAGCCGGTGCCATGGGTATTGGGATTATCGATTCGCTTCCCATTAAACCAGCGGTAATCGCCATCCCGGTACAGCAGGTCATTGGCGTCGTTAAGCTGATGGCCTCCCTTGCACAGCACGGCACAGTGATAGGTCTCACTGATGTATCTGGCAGCAGTCAGCATATCCTCTGCATGCTGCACCTTCATACCGGAAAGCACTTCCGTCTCCGGAATATTGGGCGTCAGAACCGTAGCCAGCGGCAGCAGGTAATGCTTTAAAGCATCCACGGCATCCTCACTGATAAGCCGTGAGCCGCTGGTCGCTACCATCACCGGGTCTACCACGATGTTGACCGCCTGATACTGCTGCAGCTTTTCTGCAATGGCCGTAATTAGTCCCACGGAAGATACCATGCCGATTTTTACTGCGTCCGGACGGATGTCCGTAAAGACGCTGTCAATCTGCCGGGCAAGAAATTCTGTGGAAACCTCCAATATCCCCTGGACACCGGTTGTGTTCTGGGCGGTCAGGGCCGTAATTGCACTCATAGCGTATACGCCGTTGGCAGCCATGGTCTTGATATCGGCCTGTATACCGGCCCCTCCGCTAGAATCACTTCCGGCAATTGATAATGCTGTTCTCATAAGTCCTATACTCCTTTCGCTTATAGCTCTGTTATGCATGGCTCTGTACCATTTCATTCGCAAGCGTTAACAGCTCGGCGGCTGCCGCACCGGGCTCTTTTGCTCCAAAAATAGCTGATACCACAGCTGCGCCATCTACTCTGCTGCCGGAAAGCTGCAAGATATTCTTCTTGGAAATGCCGCCGATGGCGACAGTGGGAACTTGGACAGCGTTACATATGGCCCTCAGCGTTTCATAGGACATTGGCTCCACATCCGCTTTCGTAGAGGTGGAAAATACTGCGCCCAAGCCCAGATAATCCGCTCCGTTTTTGACCGCCTCCAGCGCTTCTTCCACGGTGTGTGCGGAGACACCGATTATCATGTCTTCACCTACACGCTCCCGGACGGCAGAGGCAATCATATCCTCCTGCCCCACATGGATGCCATCTGCTCCGCACTTGATGGCAATGTCTACATTGTCATTGATAATAAACGGCACATGGTACTGCCTGCAGAGATTTGCAAGTGCCACGGCCTCCTCCAAAAACACATCCTCATCCAACTCCTTCTCTCTAAGCTGGACACAGGTAACGCCGTTTTTAAGGGCCTCTTCCACCTGCTCATACAGGCTCAGCTCTCCGGCCCAGGCCCGGTCTGTTACCGCATACAGCAGCATTGCCTTTTTATCGCACTTCATAATTTGCACCTCTTTCTAACGCATCCGGAGACAGATTGTAAATGGCGTCAAGAATATAGTTTCGATAGCTGGCATTGCCGTCCAGCTCCGTCATACGCTGCTTTGCCTTCTCACCGCAAAGACCCATGGCACAGACTGCCGCAGCTGCCGCAATTAGTGTATTCCCCGGATTGGCCGTAACATATGCTGCTGTCATGGCAGAGAGCTGGCAGCCGGTTCCGGTAATTCTGCTCATGTCCGCATGGCCATTACGGATGCAGTATGCTGTATTCTGGTCCGCCACAATATCGATGGCTCCGGTGATTGTGATTACTGCGCCGGTCTTTTTGGCAAACGCCTTCGCAAAGGTAACTGCCTGCTCCAGATTCTCTTCTGTAATCCGGTCGGATACATCTGCATCCACACCTTTTGCGGCTCCATTTCCGTTAGCCAGGACTTTGATTTCGGAGATATTCCCCCGAATGACAGCAAAATGAACCTCCTGGAGCAGCTTTTTCGCTGTATTGGTACGAAGGGCAGAGGCTCCGGCACCAACAGGGTCAAGAACAACCGGATGCTCCAGTTCATTTGCTTTTCGCCCGGCAGCAAGCATAGCGGGAATGGTACGCTGATTCAGGGTACCCAGGTTAATCGTAAGACCATCACATATGGACGTAATTTCTTCCACCTCCTCCACATCATCGGCCATGATGGGCGAAGCTCCACAGGCCAAGAGGATGTTGGCACAGTCGTTCACCGTGACATAGTTGGTAATATTGTGAATCAAAGGGGTCCGTTTCTGAACATTTTCAAGCATTTTCTTCATCATACTTCAATTCCTTTCTTGTTGTGGGCGGAAGCTTTTTGCTCCGATGGTATCTCCGTCCGTACATAAGATATTACCCATGTGCTGCACGGGGGCACATTTGCTTCCGAATACGGGAACTGTGCATAGACTGCCAACAGCAGCTGTCACACATAAAATCCCGGCTACCAATAATCTTTGAATGTTCACTTTTTTCATTTTTTCTCCTTTTGGATTTGATAAATGCAATAAAAAACGAAGACACCTGATACGGTATCTCCGAAAGTATGTGCTGCAACTTCCTACGGCGGCATTATCCGCATCAGGTCTGTGGGTCGAAGGACTACCTTCCTCTCAGCCTGCTTGTGCAAGCTCCCCATGTTTTATTAAATTTTTTTATGAATATAAAAATAGGAGATACCAATACGGCATCTCCGAAAGAATCAAATTATGACTTCCTACGGCGGCATTATCCGCATCAGGTTTCCCGGGTCGAAGGACCACCTTCCTCTCAGCCTGCTTGTGCAAGCTCCCCATGTTCAACTATATTATACTGTCATGATATAAAAAATGCAAGGAAGATTATTGATACTTAAAACCTGGCTGTTATTTTGCAGGAATCGAATACACCGCCAGGCCATGTTTCACACAGTACAGATATAGCTTGCCATCGGTCATATCCGGTATACGTACCGCAGCACTTTGCTCCGGATACAGCCGGGTCAGGAAAACCTTGTCACTTTTTACATACGCCGCAAATAAAACATAATGTTCCTTTGTCATCTCATGGTCAATGGTAATAAAGTAATCCACATCCGACATTTCTGCGGTAATGCAGGGAGTATTTTCATCCTGTTTTGCGGTAAGGTGGTCTAATTTTCTTCCACAGCAAAATATCGAGGAACTTCCTGTACTTACGAGTACATTTTTACATGCCGGACAGACGTAAAATCGGATTTTATTAATATTTCCTCCGTCAGGACGGTTTAGAACAATTTCTCCTTCCATCATTTGTGCCATATCTGCGCCTAAGATGGCCGACAGGTCCGCCCACAAAGAAACATCCGGGCATCCCAGACCGCATTCCCATTTTGATATTGTTTTGTTGCTGATATTAAGAGCATGCGCTATATTCTGCTGCGTCAACCCTTTTTCTTTCCGCAATTCAGCAATTAAACGCCCAATTTTCGCACAGTCCATTATAAAATTCTCCTTTACAAAGAATGATATCGCTTGGCCGCAGACTTCCCCGGCCCAATTCTTTTATCTATATCTACATTTCCCTTGCACGCTCATCTGAATCAAAGCACTGTGTCAGCAATTTTCCCAACTCTTTGGTATGTTTGGCACTGGGGTCATCATATTTTAGGACTCGTACGACCGATATTTTGAAACTTGATTCACCATATTGATTCCAGAGTTCTTGCAGCCTCTTATTCGGATGCCTGTTTATCGACAGCTTAAAGCAATTTCGATTTGTATCGCATATCCATATTATTCACCTCAATTTATTTTAACTGTTATATGCCTTATAAACAATCCACGCTCCGTAGACCTTCTGCTCATTCGAAGCAGCTCATCTCTAAAAGGATACTTTTCTTTAATAACACGAAACATATTATGATTATAACCATACCTGTACAAAAAAGACATATCCCCTTTAATGGAAAGACATGCCTCTCTTATTTTATTTACTTTTATATACCCACCATGTATCATTTTGAATGGGATAGAATCCGATACTATAATAGAACTGCTGCGATGAAAGTACATATGCCTGTTTTGCTCCAAGCTTTCCGCATCTATTGACACCTTCAAGAACAGCGGCTTTTCCCAATCCCATTCTTCGATATTCCGGTAAAGTGAAAACGGGTTCAACATAAGCATATCCGCTATCTGGAATACACCACATTCCACAATGGGCGGCATAATCGCCGTTTGGCGCTACAACCAATATCCGCAAATCCAAATTCAAATACGGAGCATTAAAGCCTTCCCGTTTTCTCATGGATTCCATTTCTCTTTCATTACGCTGACGTTGATTGTTGAAGCCCCGCCATATTGCATTATAGTACCGTTCAACATCAAAACGCTCATCGTCAAAACTCATCATGCCGTATCCCGCTGGAAGCGTATAAGTGTGATGATTAATATCCATCACCGCCACCGAAGACCTTTGAGTAGTAGGTATAAAGCCTTTCTGAACAGCGGCTTGCTGATATTCTAAATCACCATCCGTCAATAAGATTTTTATCTCTCCATTTAAACTCAAATTTTGCAAAGCATACTCGATTAATTGAGGCTTCAGATGATTGTATCCTTCCTCTAAGCAGAAATAAGCTTCACCGAGATTATTTTCATACGTTACCAATCCCACAATAATCCCGTTGTCTTCGACAACGCCAATATGCGATAAATACTCCATGCTCATATATGGTCCGAACTGCCATATCCACCTGGCCCATAGATAATGAGGCGTAATAATTTTATCACGATTTATGCGAATTAAAAATTCACATATTCTTTGAAAATCCTTCGAATACCCCGCTTCTTTTGTGTAGCTTCTAATCTTGACACACATAAGGCTCCCCCCATAACAAATCATAATTGAACACAGACTGTTTCTAAGACATTCGCCGATGAACAATGCTATAGATGTTGCTTTTTCGTTTTGCTGTGATACATGTCTTTATCTGCCATTTCAATAATTTGCTCCAAACTCAGATTTATGTCCGGCTTATATTCATACGAGAATACCCCAAAACTCGCATCAATCCAATAAGGCTTTTGCTTGCTTTGGTTCAAGGCCTTGAACTGCCGCGCGATTCGGGCGCAGATTTTTCTGACTTCCTGCTCACATTTGTTCTCAAACAATATAATGAACTCATCTCCTCCATAGCGGAAGATGACGTCATCTTGATGCAGTTCTTGCATGATGGCCCTGCAAACATCGGTAATCATCGCATCCCCTTCCAAATGCCCGAAGGTATCATTGACCGCTTTGAGATTATCCACATCAAAAAAACAAAGGTTAAATCCCGCTTGCCCGTATCGGGCGCCCTCAAACCGCATCTGAAGCAGTTCCATCCCAGCTCTTCTGTTTAAAACACCGGTCAATGGGTCGGTGGAGGCATAAAGGGACAGTTTCTTCTCAATCCGCTTTATTTCACCAATGTCCGCGATGCCGCTTAATATTGACTTCTCACCGAAATAATCGATAAGTTCGTAATTAACAACGGTATACTTGGTGCTCCCACTCTCCGACAATGTCTTTTGCTCCGATAAATAATCGGTGACCTTTCTGTCTGCTTCGAGTCTCTTGCGGATGTTTTCAAAATCCCGGGTATCTTTAAATAAATCTATATAGTTCAGCCCATCGGGTATTTCTTCCGGGAATTCATAAAACAATACAGCCTTATTGTTTGCGTATTGGATTTTCCCATCCTCAAACCGGGATATCAGCAGGGGAAAGGGATTCATCTCAAACAATTTGATAAAGGTCTGTTTATCCTCCCTGAGCATTTCCTCATTTAAAAAGTTTATTACATTGGAGCGGTATAGGAGCAGGAATAAAAACATCGCTGCCAATATGGTCATAGTGGAATTACATTGCTTGACAATCACCGAATTGTCTGTACAGAAATAGGAAAGTCCAATCAGGAAAAAGACATGGTTTACGGCATAAATCGAAAGTACCCATTTGGGATAGATAGGAGTGATTAGTGCTCCCACAAGGACAATCATAATGTATGCGTCAATGTTTCCGTTAAATCTTTGGCTGTTTAAGGATAGAATCGATGCAAAAAAAACGATTACACATATCTCAGAAAGTATCAACGCTTTGGCCATATAAGAATTTTGAAGGTTCTTCTTCTCAAGCAGCTTGTAGAATATAAGATAGGTTATAGAGAGCAGAAAGACAGCAATATGCATCGTAAAAAGGTTTCGGCGGTATATCAAATCGATAGAGGGGTCTTGATACAATATAAAATCCAAATAGAGACTAAAAAAACCCATAATAAAAACAAACCAGGTGAAAGTTTTTCCCCGCTGCAAACTTAGCAAAAGGTACTTTCTTTCAAATTCCAGGTGGTTTTTAAAATCCATATTCAAGAATAAGGTTTTTGC
>JAEZXP010000046.1 GCA_023419655.1 Bacillota bacterium
TTTCCGCTTTGTCCGTTATCTCCAGGTTGTCCGTTCTGATTGTTATCATTCGTACCTTCCGTTATATTATCATCCGTAATCAGATAATCAATCTCTCCTTCAGGATAGATACCCAGTGCCGGAAGAAGCTCTGTCATAATCCGGTTGGCAAGTTTTGTTGCTATGGAGCTGTCATCCTGCTTCGGCACATTTTCCGGCTCATCGATAATGACATAGAATACAATCTCCGGATTAATCGCAGGGGCCGCTCCTAAAAATGATACCAGATAATTCTTTTCCTCTCGGGGATATTTCTCAGCCGTTCCTGTCTTTCCTCCGATTGTATAGCCTTCTACCTTGGCAGGTCTTGCCGTTCCCATCTCCACCGTCTGATACATCGTCTCCCGAATGAACTCGGAGGTTTCTTCCGATACTGTCCTTCTGATAAGCAAAGGCTCCATCCTCTTTACCGTGGCATCCTGGTCATTCATTATTTCTTTCACGATGCGGGGCTGATAATAATATCCCCCATTCACAAGCGATGAATATGCAGCCGCCATCTGAAGCATCGTAACATTAAAAGTCTGTCCAAAGCTGCTGGTAGCCAGCTCGGAAGCATTCAGATTTTCCAAGTCCGTAATAATACCTCTTTCTTCACCGGGCAAATCCACACCGGTTCTCTGTCCAAAGGAAAAATATTTCTGATATCGATAAAAATTATCTCTGCCTTCCATTGCGACAATCTGCATCATAGCATCATTGCAGGATTTCATTAATGTCTCTGCAAGCGTTAATTGTCCGTGTCCGTGTTTTGCACTGCAGGTTATATCCCATCCCCCTACATGTTCCACACCATCACAGAAAAAGCTGCTATTTCTTGAGATAAACGCTTCTTCAAGCCCCAGCGCTACTGTAAACGGCTTAAAGGTGGAACCCGGCTCGTAGCCAAAGCCGATAACATCATTTTTCCACATCCTGTTCATCGCTTCGATTTTTTCTTCCAGGGCCATATTGTCCAGCTCTTCCTGACTGTATATATGCTCCAGATTTCTGGGTGAATTAAGATTATATTCCTCGTTGGAAGCCATCGCAATAATTTCACCGTTATTGGGATTCATGACAAGAACCCCTATATTCTTACTTCCAAATTCCTGGTTAAACTCACGGATATGCTTCTGAATAATCCTCTGGGCGTTTACATCAATGGTACTGACGATGGTATTGCCGTTTTGAGGCTTCTTAACAATTCTTTCAATGTTCAAAGAAGCGTCATAATAACCATATTCCCTGCCGTTGATTCCGTTTAGCTCATCGTTATAATATTCTTCAATTCCAAAATAACCCTTGTTATCTGCGGAGGTAAACCCAAGAATATCGCAGGCCAGTGCATCATATGGATAAGCCCTTACATATTTTTCTTCAAACCAGAGGCTCTTGACATTGGAGTCATTTTCCAGAAGCTGCTTAAAGGATTCCACCTGAGATAATTGCAGATTATCAAGAAGTATCTTATATTTGCTGTCAGGACTTTCTCTTAGAATACTATTGACTGTTTCAGCGTCAATTTCATAATGCTTTTTTAGAGCTTCCAGCGTTGTCGGAATTTTATCTGAATGAAGTAATAGATTAGCCGGGTCAAGAATCAGACGGTAACGAAGCTCACTTCTTGCCAGAACTGTTCCGTTCCTGTCCAGAATATCACCCCTTTTATAAGGGAGCACCGAACTGACATAGGATTGTCTTGACAGAACCTGCTTGGCATACCTTTCCCCATCGGTCTGCATGATATAGATTAGTCTGCCAATCAGGCCTACAAGTAGTAAAGTAATAGCACAAAATACAAACAATAGTCTTGTTTGCATTCGTGATGTAAAACTTCTGGTTCTTTCTGCTGATCTGCTCATCGTATACTAACCTCGTCTGCTTTTTCTATTTGGGTATATCTGCATACTGCCTTACATAGCCATCATCAGTTTTCTCAAATGTAATTACTTCATTATTATTCGGATACACCATTCCGAGCTCATTTACTGCAACACCATATACATAATCCAAATCGTATACCGTATTAATCTGCTCATAGGCCGCATCATTTTCTTTTCTCAGTGTTGTAAGTTCCCGCTCCATCGATACGATATTTTTTTCCATCCCGCTCACCTGATTTTGCAGCATTAAAAACTCGATGCAAAAATACAAAGTTGCACCAATCGCTAATGTAAGTATAAGCAAAGAAGCCCCATTAATTCCAGATAGCTGTTTAGGCTGCCTGTGTACCTGCCTCTGCGGTGCAGATACCGGCCTCTGTGGTGTGGATACCTGTCTCTCTGGTACGGCTGCCTGTCTCTGCTGTGTAGGTAGTTGTCTTCTTTCTCTGCTCGGAACAGCACTATATTCTTCCATGGCATTTTGCCCGATATAATCGCGCTTTCGGGCTGTATTACCATCGATATAGTTTGTCCTTGTTTGATACTGATTTCGCTTTCTGCCTGCCTCCATGCAATGACCCCTCTCTACGCTCTAATGATGTCAATTATTCTTCCTCTGTCCTTTCAAAAACCCTGAGTTTTGCACTTTTAGATCTTTTATTCTGCTCCAGCTCCTCTGTAGAGGGCAGAATCGGTTTCTTTGTTATTATTCTTCCCTTTGGTTTTTTACCGCATACACATACGGGGAAACGATGGGGACAGGTACATGGATTCTCGTTAACTTTAAAGAAATCCTTCACGATTCTGTCCTCAAGAGAATGAAAGGTGATAATTAATAACCTTCCTCCCGGTAAAAGCAAATCAATCATATCCCCCAGCGTATCTTTTAACACATCCAGCTCGCGGTTTAATTCAATGCGGATTGCCTGAAACGTTCTCTTGGATGGATGTCCGCCCACTGCCCGGACCTTCGCAGGTATGGCAGCCTTAATAATCTCATTTAACTCAAAAGTAGTTTCTATCGGCTTGTCCGTCCGTGCCCTGACAATATGCTTTGCTATGTTCTTAGCAAATTTGTCTTCTCCGTAGTCTCTGATAATCCGGTATAATTCCATCTCATCATAGTCATTAATAATCGTTCTTGCGGTTTTGTCGTTCCTCTTGTCCATCCTCATGTCAAGAGGTGCATCTTCCCGATAGGAAAATCCCCGCTCCGGTGTGTCCAGCTGGTATGAGGATACACCCAAATCCAACAAAATCCCATTCACCTTATCTATCTGTATACTGTTAAGTACCTTCTTTATCTCGCTATAGTTGCTTCTGATAATCGTAACCTTACCGTCCGCTTCAGCCAATCGCAAACCCGCAGCTTCTATCGCTGCTTCATCCTGGTCCAGTCCGATTAGTCTTCCGGTTGTCAGCCTGGCGGCTATCTCATAGGAATGGCCGCCTCCGCCTAATGTACCATCTACATATATTCCGGACGGATTAATATTCATGTTTTCTATCACTTCATCAAGAAGTACTGATTTGTGTTCAAACGCCATCTTTGGCTCCTTACCCCGAAAAGTCCGGTTAGAAGTTAATGCCGTACTCTGACATATGTTCTGCTATGGAATCAACATCATCATAATTATTGTTCCTCTCCCAGCGTTCCTTATTCCATATTTCAATTTTGTTAAGAACACCTACAAATACAATGTCTTTATCCAAGTCGGCACTTTCTCTCAACCTGGACGGTATCAGGATTCTTCCCTGCTTGTCTGCCTGACAGGAGGCAGCTCCTGCCATAAAGTAACGTTGTAATTGCCTGGCTTCTTTTGTACCGGGGAGGGTCTTTAGCTTATCCACAAATATCTGCCATTCTGAATCCGGGTATGCAAAAAGACAGCCATCAAGCCCCAGAGTAATAACAAACTCATCTCCCAGGTCATCTCTGAACTTTGATGGTATGATGATTCTCCCTTTTGCATCAACCGTATGGATAAATTCTCCCATAAACATAGACAGCACCTACATTTCCAGATAAGCAGCTTGTACCACATTTGTGGTACTTACCACTTTTGTGGTACTTACATAGTTGTGGCGCTTACCACTTTTGTGGTCTTTACCACCACTATACACCACTTCGCTCCACTTATGGGTTTATTTTATTACATAAATGGGAATATAGCAACCCCCCAAACAAAAAAATAAAAGCCCAGAATGCCCATTTTTATTAGGATTTCTGTGCTTTTATGAATCAAGGTTACAAGATATTGTTGTTAACATTATAAATCGAACAAAATATGTCAAGATATAGTCTAATGCCAAAAATATAGTAATTTAGTCCCGAATTTTAGCTTTTCTTCTTTTATAAATAATCATACCCAGGGAAGCCACAACAATCAATGCTGAAATAAGCTGAGATATGGGAATTGACGTACCCCATAAGAATAACTGGTCCGTTCTAAAGCCCTCAATCCATACACGGCCAAGTCCATAGCCTGCCAGATATAAAAGCATGACTTCACCATCGAATTTCTTATGCTTCGTATATAAAATCAAGCACACCAACAGTGCCAGATTCCATAGTGATTCGTATAAAAATGTAGGATGTACCTGGATATACTGGGCTCCGTCTATCAGGACCGTCTTGTCCCGTATCTCCATAATCCGTTCATATGCCGCCTGCCTTCCCGCAAATTTCTCCTGCAGACTGACAACCGATGTCCGAAAATCATACGCTACATCCTGTATGTTTAATTGCATGGCAAACAGGCTGTCCGTGTATTTACCAAAAGCCTCCCGGTTAAAGAAATTTCCCCAGCGGCCGATTATCTGTCCGGTTACCAGACCGATGCATCCCGTGTCCGCCAGCAACCAAAACGGATATTTTTTTACCCTTGTAAATACAATGGCACTTAGAATCGCTCCAAATATGCCGCCGTAAATCATCAGACCACCGCTTCTTATATTGAATATCTCTAAGGGATTATCGATGAACTCATCCAGAGAAAACAATACATATCCCAATCTGGTGAAAATAACCGATACAACAATGGCAACCAATGCAAAGTCAAGATACAGCTCCGTACTCTGCCCGGTTCTTTTTGCCATCCATTCTGCAATAAGCCAGCCGCATAACATACCCAGTCCGATAACAATTCCATAGAAGGCAATATGAAATCCGAACACATCAATTCCGGTTGGAACATTCTTTAGTTCAATCCCCAGATTAGGAAACCTAATATTCGTTAATACCTTGCTGCTTAATAATATATGCATTTATCTTCACCTCTCTTTTATAGTTTTTGACAAGCGGGTTAGCCGCTCAAGGTCTTCGACCTTTCGCTGATGTTGCACTTATCCATGTCAACCATCACATTTTATTGTGACATAAAAAATATATCACATAAAATGCGTTGATTTCCATGGACTAACCCGCTTGTCACACATTAAACCTGAACAAAATCACATCTCCGTCCTGAACGACATATTCCTTTCCTTCCAGACGGACCAATCCTTTTTCTTTGGCTGCCGCCTGGCTGCCGCATTCCACCAGATGGTCATAGTTAACGACCTCTGCCCGTATGAATCCCCGCTCAAAATCAGAATGTATCTTTCCTGCGGCCTGAGGAGCCTTTGTTCCCACCTTAATCGTCCAGGCTTTCGTCTCCTTTGGCCCTGCCGTCAGATAGCTGATTAATCCCAGAATATGATAACTGGCCTTTATCAGCTTTTCCAGTCCGGATTCTGAAAGTCCCAAATCCTCCAAAAACATCCGTTTCTCATCATCGTCCAGCTCGGCAATTTCCTGCTCAATCCTGGCAGAGATAACAAATACTCCGGCCCCCTCACTGGCAGCTATCTCTCTTACGGCCTTAACATAATCATTGGCCTCTCCGTCATCGGACAAATCATCTTCCTTCACATTCGCCGCATAGATTACAGGCTTTGTCGTAAGAAGATTGTATGTTGCAATAAGCTTTGCCTCCTCTTCTTCTGCGATAAAGGTTTTAGCCATCTTACCTTCTTCAAGATGAGTCGTCAGCCGGGTTAAAAGCTCCAATTCCCGGGCTTGCTCCTTATCATTTTTAGCCCCTTTGGAGGTCTTGCTGACCCTTCTCTCCAGAATCTCAAGGTCGGAAAATATAAGCTCCAGATTTATCGTCTCTATATCCCTTTCAGGATTTACAGAGCCTTCTACATGGACTACATTGGTATCCTCAAAGCAGCGGACCACATGTACAATCGCATCAACCTCACGGATATTGGAAAGAAACTGGTTCCCCAGACCTTCTCCCTTGGAAGCTCCCTTTACAAGTCCTGCGATATCCACAAATTCAATGATTGCAGGAACCACCTTTTCCGAATTATATAAATCTCCTAAAACCTTGAGCCGTTCATCCGGCACAGATACAATTCCTATATTGGGATCTATTGTACAAAACGGATAATTAGCTGATTCAGCTCCCGCCTTTGTTAACGAATTAAAAAGAGTGCTTTTACCCACATTGGGCAAACCTACAATGCCTAGTTTCATTGTTATTTCCTTCCTTTATAATCATAAGTTTATTTATACCGGTCAGTCCTTTGTTTCAAATACCGCCAGTATCCCTTCTTCGAACTCAATTCTTCCTTCTTCTTTGATAAGCTCATTGCTTATTCCAAGACTGCTCCCCACGGTCATCGTAATGCCGTCCAGCGGATACTTAAATCCCAGCAGCCGAAGGCCTGTAACCTTATATGAAAATGGAAGAAGCGATATATAATCTCCATGCTGTTCTTGTTTATTAATCGTGAAGCTTTTGTTTTTAAGATATATTTTATTGTTGGTATCGAATATTCTTGCCTCAATGCCCCTGTTCAGCGCCACCATAAGAACATCCATATTGGAAATTGTGTGGTCCATACGGCTGCCTGTCGCACCCACCAAATCGATTATTGAAGGATTATATTCCATTGCTGTTTCAAACGCAATCTGGGTATCTGTCTTATCCTTCATCGACGGAAAAGATTCAATCGGAATCGATTTATTCCGGTATTTTGATAATATATCCGGAGGAACCGAATCAAAATCACCCAGAATATAATCGACCGGCAGATTCAGTCTGTCCGCCGCCAGCAGTCCCCTGTCTGCGGCAATCATCAGCGTATAATTTTCTTTCATAACAAGAGACTTTAAAAACCCTTCGTCTACATACCCTCCGGTAATAATCAATATCCTATTATGCCCTTCTGATTTATCCATCACGAACCTCAATTCTGTATCCCTTATCGCTATTATCTTGCCTGAGACATCTGCTCAAACAACCGGACTTCTTCGTTATATCGCTTAATATTCGCCTGAATATCTCCATGGAAAATAGCGGTTCCGGATACAATTACATTCGCCCCTGCCTTTAGCACATCCATCACATTGTCGGCCCGGATGCCTCCGTCCACCTCAATGTCGATAACCGCACCTGCCTTCGCTGCTTTTTCTTTTAGATTCTTAATTTTTTGCAGCGTTTCCGGAATAAAAGCCTGTCCGCCGTATCCCGGGTCCACGCTCATAATCAGTACCATATCCACGCTGTTGATGACCAGGTCAAGCTTTTCAATGCCTGTTTCAGGATTTAATGATACCCCTGCTTTTAATCCCATTGATTTGATTTTTTCTATAGTAGCCGGCAGATTCGTACAGGCTTCAGCATGAACCGTAATAATATCCGCTCCTGCCTCCTTAAAACCCTCTAACAACCGTATCGGCTCATCCACCATTAAGTGGACATCAAAAATCAGCTTCGAATGTTTGCGGATTGATTGAATCACCGGCGTTCCGAAGCTGATACTGGGCACATAATTGCCGTCCATTACGTCAATATGCAGATACGGCACTCCTGCCCCCTCTATAATCTTAATTTGCTCTCCTAACACATTAAAATCTGCCGCCAGGATTGATGGTGCTAGCTTTATCATAATGATGGTCTCCTCCAAGCTGTATTACACAGTAGGTCTTTTTCCTAATACCTTTTTATATTTTTCAGTTCTTCATATAGAACCTTATAATTATCATACCGTATACTGCTGATTTTATCCTCACTCAACGCTTCTTTAACAGCACATCCCGGTTCATTCAGATGCATGCATCCGATAAACCGGCATTTATCCTCATATTCTCTAAATTCGTTAAAATAGCTCTTAAGCTCTTCCTTCTCAATCTCATGAATGTAAAGAGAGCTAAAACCGGGCGTGTCCATCAGATACGTATTGTCATCCACGTAGATAAGCTCCGAATGTCTCGTTGTATGCTTTCCTCTTTTTATCTTTTCACTGACATCTCCTACTTCCATCTGTGCCTGCGGATTAACGGTATTGATTAATGAGGATTTACCCACACCGGACGGGCCGGCAAGTACCGTTGTTTTACCCTTTAGAAGCTTTTTTATCTCGGATAATCCCTCCTCTGAAACCATGCTGGTACAGACAACCTCGTATCCGCTGCTTATATAGGTATCCATTAGCAGTCCCAAATCTTTTTGACTGGCTATGTCCTTTTTATTAAAGCAAATTATGGTATGAAGCTGCTGTCTTTGCATCACAACCAGAAAACGGTCCAGCAGATTCAGATTAGGAGCAGGCTCCGCTGCTGCAAATATAACCATTGCCTGGTCAACATTTGCAACAGCAGGCCTCATAATATAATTTTTTCTGGGAAGAATCCGGATAATCGTTCCTTTACCCTCCGGCTGATTATCGGTATCAATCTCTACATCATCACCGACAAGGGGCTTTATATTTTGCTTGCGAAATATTCCCTTCGCTTTACATTCAAATACATGGTCTCCCTCCGGCAGATGCACATAGTAAAAGCCCGCTATACCTTTGATAATCTTTCCCTTCAAACTAATCCTCCACAGCCTTAAATTTTACTACCCATTCATAGGTGGTGCCATTCACCTTGAACGGCTCACCGTCAACATACATCCTGACAATACCGTCCGATGTGCTTTCTCCCTCAATATCAGGAATAACAAGAGGGAAATCCGCTAAGGATGTAAACTCATTATATATCTCCGTGCCGTATCCGTTCTGTTCCATCTCCAGTATAATCTCCGCTTCACCGTCTCCTACATAGTCAAACGGATTGATATCATCAATAACCAGACGGCCTACATATCTTACATTGCTCGGGAGTTCACCTGTATTTCCACCCGGGTCTGTACCGGTCTCTGTGCTTTCCGGACCAGTGCTTACAGTAATATTTATCTTTGTTCCTTTATTAACCAGCTCTCCGGCAGTCGTATCCTGGTAGGTAATCTGCCCTTCATCATAGGTTTCAGATGAAGCCCGGCTAATCTCACCAAGAACCAATCCCACCTCTTTTAAGAGGCTGTCTGCCTGCTCGACTGTCTTTTCAATCAAGTTAGGTACCGCCGATTGTACGATTTCAGGTCCGATACTTACATATACCGTAATCGTATCGCCCGCCTTAACCATGGATTCCCTCGGCGGGTCGGTTGAGATAACGTTACCGATTGCAATATCATTACTATGCATATCTTCCCTCTTGGGAATCAAATCATATTCCTTCAGCTTCTGCTCTGCCTGTTCCCATGTATTACCATATACATAAGGAATTACGTCTGACCTGGGTCCGACACTGACATAGATGATTACCTCTGAACCAATAGGAAAATCTGTATTTCCAAGGGGATATTGCCTCGTTACATACCCTACTTCATATTCATTGGAATAATCTTCCTTGGGCAATATAACTGCTGTCGGGTCCTTCGCTTTAATCGCTGCTTCGGCATCCTCCCGCTTATGGCCTATTACTGAGGGGAATGTATATGTCTCTACAGAAGAATCCGGTTCCGGTGAAGGACTGGGTTCATCCGTAGGTTCGGGAATAGGAGATACCGAGGCAATCGGGTCTGTATTACCCGGGTCCTTTTTTTCTCCTCTCGGAAGAACAAAACGCACCACTACAAATATAATTGCGATGGCAATGATTACGATTGCAACAATAGTTAATATCGAGAAAATCTTCTCGACCTTTGAATCCACCGTATCTAATTCGTCATCATCTTCATCAATTACCGGATTGTTTCTCTGCTTTTGATAGTTGTCGCTATAGTAAGCGCCATTTTTTATTTTATCCAAATCATCCGATATATTAATCGTCGGAGAATCATTTGCCACGAATGCAGGAATCTGAACAAAATCTCCATCCGGATTGGCCAGCGCCTTCTTCAAATCCACAATCAAATCAGAGGCAGAGTGATATCTTCTCTCAGGCCTTTTTTGCATACACTTTTGAACAATCTTATCGATACTCATGGGAATCGTTTCATCCTGTTCCCTAAGCGTCACAGCTTCTCCCTGAATATGAAGCATCGCTACAGATACCGTATTATCTCCTGCAAAAGGGACTTTTCCCGAAAGCATCTCGTATAGGGTTACTCCAAGAGAGTAGATATCACTTTTCTCATCACTATATCCGCCTCTGGCTTGCTCCGGTGACAGATAATGAACGGAGCCCATCGCATTGGATGTGATGGTATTGGAATTAGAAGCCTTCGCTATACCAAAATCCGTTACCTTAACCTTCCCATCTCTGGATATAATTATATTCTGCGGCTTTATATCCCTGTGAATAATATGGTTATCATGGGCGGCCTCCATACCCTGCGCAATCTGTATGGCTATGCCTACTGCTTCCTTTACCTCCAGCTTGCCCTTTCTTTCAATAAACCGTTTCAGGGTTATACCTTCCACTAACTCCATTACAATATAGTGCAGCCCCTCATCATCACCAACATCATATACATTAACGATATTGGGATGAGACAACCCTGCCGCTGACTGGGCTTCTCCCCTGAATTTATTGACAAAGCTTTTGTCACTGGAATACTCAGGTTTCAACACCTTAATAGCCACATAACGGTTCAGTCTTTCATCCTTGGCTTTGTAGACATCCGCCATACCGCCTGAACCGACGCTATCAATAATCTCATACCGATCGCTGATAAACATACCGGGTTTTAACATGATCTTTCACCTCTTTTTCATACTTTAACTATTATGACTGCTATGTTGTCTTTCCCTCCGCTTAAGTTGGCCTGTTTTACAAGCGTTTCTGCAGAAGTCTTCGGATCATCTGCATTTTCTCTGATGATTTTTTCTATCGTATCATCATCCAACATATTCGTCAGTCCGTCCGAGCACATCAGGACGATATCGCCCTCCTCCAGTTCCACTTCAAAGAAATCGGGCTGGGCAGTCTCATTTGCTCCCAGTGCTCTTGTAATTATGTTCTTATTCGGATGAACCCTCGCCTCATCCCTGTCCAGCTCACCTGTCTTGACCATTGCCTGTACCAGGCTGTGGTCTTCCGTTATCTGCTTCATCTCTTTACCGATAACGTATAGCCTGCTGTCTCCTATGTTCGCCACATACATTTCATTCTGACATATTGTTGCTGCAACAAAGGTTGTTCCCATACCTTCGTATTCTATCTGCTGTTTTGATTTTTCATATAGCTTATCATTCACATCCTTAATTGCTTCTTCTATCAAGATGACTGGTGATGTCTGATTGCTATTGCGAATATGTTCTGAAAAAAATTCAACGCAGAACCTTGAAGCATAATCACCGGCATTATGTCCTCCCATACCGTCTGCTACAATAAATAAATTCGGCAGATTCCCAACGGCATTTACTTCACAAAAAACATAATCCTGATTTATCCTCCGGCTTTCCCCTATATCAGTGATTGAAAATGCTTTCAAGCCTGCACCTCCTCGTCCAACCCAAATACTTAGAATTCAAGCACGCTTCCCCCATATGCATAGTTTATTAAATTGCTTTAGAGTATACTGCCTTATCTGATTAACTGCCGCCCTGTTCCATATAACTCTTTCTGAGCTGGCCACAGGCAGCGTTGATATCTGAGCCCATTTCTCTTCTAATAGTAACATTTATTCTGTTTTTTTCAAGTATATTTTTGAATTTTTGTATTTTATTGCTATCCGATTGAACATAGCTTCTCTCTTTAATCGGATTGACCGGAATCAAATTCACATGGCAATTATACCCCTTTAAAAGTCTGCTAAGCTCCATTGCATGCTCTTGCTCATCATTCAATCCCCCTATTAAACTATATTCAACCGTAAGGCGCCTGCCCGTCCTTTCATAATAATAACGAAAGGCTGCCATCACTTCGGAAAGCTCATATTGTTTTGCAATCGGCATAAGCTTCTGCCTAATCTGGCTGTTCGGGGCATGAAGCGATAATGCCAATGTAACAGGCAGTCCTTCCTCCGCAAAAAGCCGCATTTTATCCGGTATCCCGCAGGTTGATACCGTAACGTTCCTTGCACTGATATTAAGTCCCGAAGAATCCGATAAGATGCGTATAAAACGAACCAGGTTGTCATAATTATCCAGAGGCTCTCCCGTGCCCATCACGACAACATTGCTGACTCTTTCCCCAGACAGCGCCTGGATGCGGTATATCTGGTCAAGCATTTCCGAGGCCGAAAGGTCCCTTTCCCTGCCTCCGATGGTGGATGCACAGAAGGTGCAGCCCATCCTGCAGCCCACCTGGGAAGAGATACATACGCTATTGCCATGATGATATTTCATCAGTACGCTTTCAATTACCCTGTCATCACTTAGACGAAATAAATACTTAACCGTTCCATCCTTTTGCGAGACAATAGAATCAACCACTTCCAAAGCTGTTAAAGGATATTGCTCCTTCAGCATATTTCTAAGCTCCTTTGACAAATTTGTCATCTCATCATATGAGTAAACAAGCTTACTATGCATCCATTCATAAATCTGCTTTGCCCTGAAAGACGGTTGATTTATTTTTTTCATTTCTGCTACTAACTCATCCAAATACAAGGATTTTATATCCAACGATTATACCTGCTTTCCTTTTCTCATTCTGCATATAAAAAACCCATCCGTGGGATTTACACCCTGCAGCAACTGCAAATAGCCGGCCGCAGTCGTATCCGAGTGCAAATCAGCCGGCAGATAATCATTCAGGCTATCGGCCACAAAATCATGATTCGATAGGAACCATTTCATATTCTCCACATTCTCGTGGCAATTGACAGTGCAGGTGCTGTATAGAAGGATACCGCCGGGCTTAACATAATCTGAAACTACAGTTAAAATTTTTCTTTGCAATTCTACTAATTCTTTTTGTTGATTTTGTGTCAATTTATATTTTATATCATATTTTTTTCCTAATACGCCCAATCCACTGCAAGGCAGGTCGGCGATTACCACATCCGCCTTGCCTGCAATATTCTTATCAGGAACTGTCGCATCCCATACCTTGGTTTCTACATTTTTAATTCCCAGCCGAAGGATATTCTCCTCTATGCGTTTGATTTTGTATTCGGTAAGGTCTCTTGCCGACACCCTGTCTGCCTTTTCAGCGATATGCAGAGCCTTTCCTCCCGGAGCGGCACACACATCCACAACAAAATCTTCTTTCTCCGCTCCCGCCGCTTCTACTGCCAGCATGGAGCTGACATCCTGAACGGTAAAGAATCCCTCTGAGAACGACTTCAAACCCTCCAGATAATCAAAGCCCTCGATAATAAAAGCTTCCTTAAGATACGAGTGCTCTTTCACCGTTATCCCTTCACCGGTTAATATCTCCTTTAGCTCGCTTGGAGTCGTCTTTATCCGGTTGCAGCGGATGGTAATCTCCTTTTCCCGCATGGATGCCTCCAGCATCGCTTCTACCTGCCCGATATCATATTGATGAAGAAGCTGGGATACAAGCCATCCCGGCATCGAATACCGGATGCTTAAGAATTCTACTGTATCATTTTTATCGGGATATGCTATATTCTCTCCTGCTCTTGCGATGTTTCGGAGATTTGCATTCACAAAGCCGGACAGCTTTGTAAAGCCGCGTTTTTTAGCCAGTCTTACCGCCTCGTTGCAAACCGCCGACGGCGGTATGGCATCCATAAACACAAGCTGATATACACTTAGCCTTAGGAGATTACGGATGACCGGCTTCATCTTTCGTACCGGCAGAGAGGAATGCTGTTCAATGATATAGTCCAGGGTCAGATACCGCTTGACCGTACCGGTAAAAAGCCTTGATACAAACGCTCTTTCCTGCTTCGGCATGTCCTGATAAAATCGCAGGGTTCTTCCTAAGACTCTATGGCTGAATTCTCCCTGCTCGATTACCTGAAGCAGCATATCCAGCACAATCTCCCGTCCGCATTTTTGATTAGTCACGACGCCTTCCCCCGAATAAGAGTATCAGACGTAACAGCTGCAGGATTGTGGCTGCCGCTGCCGCTACATACGTTAAGGCTGCCGCATCCAGCACCTTCTTTGACTGGGTTAACTCTTCACCATATAAAATTCCGGTCTCTCCCAATCTCTGAACCGCCCTTCTGGAAGCATTAAATTCAACCGGTAACGTAACCAGCTGAAATAAAACAGCGGTTGAGAACAGGATAATTCCAGCATTTATCAAGGTCTGGGAGCCTGCCAGTAAAAGTCCTATTAAAATTAAAGGCCATGAAATGACGGCTCCGAAATTAGCCACCGGAACCAGAATACTTCTGATTTTTAACGGAGCATAGGAATTCTGATGCTGAATTGCATGTCCGCACTCGTGGGCTGCCACACCGATTGCAGCGATGGAATTACTTCCATATACTGCATCGGACAAACGAAGAACCTTTGTCCTTGGGTCGTAATGGTCATTCAGCTGACCGTGTACATGTTCAATCTTCACATCATATATTCCTGACCGCTCAAGAATTCTCTGCGCCGCATCCGCTCCGGTCATTCCCGAAAGGCTTCTTACCTGGGAGTATTTCGCAAAGGTTGACCTTACTTTTGCCGATGCCGCCAGCGATAAGATAACACCTATAATTACCAGAATATACGTCGAATCAAAATAAAAGGGATATAGCATAACATCCACCTTCCTTCATATTTGCAATATCTTTAAGTTACATTTATTCTATCAACTTATCCCAGAATCATTCCTTCTTTCATTGTATATCCCCTAAGGAATTCTTCGCAGGATAACCGTTTTTTCCCTTCCAATTGCAGTTCACGGATAACCAGTGCATCTTTTCCTGTCATAACTGCAATCCTGTCCTTGCCAATCGTCACTATCTCGCCGGGCTTTGCTTCAGAGGAATGCTCTATTACCTCGGCTCTCCAAATCTTAAGCGTCTTACCATTTATCTTAGTATAAGCACTTGGCCAGGGATTTAGTCCGCGAATCATCCGCTCGATATCGATTGCCGGCTTTGAAAAATCAATATTCCCCATCTCCTTATCTAACATCTTCACATGTGTAGCCTGTGAATCATCCTGGGGAATTCTCTTCGCACTGCCATCTTCTAATTGCTCTAAGGCTTTAACCAGCAGGCTGGCACCCAGCAGTGCCAGCTTATCATGAAGGCTGCCGCCGGTCTCATCCCCGGCAATCGGGATACTCTCTTTCAGAATCATATCCCCTGTATCTATCTTTACATCCATATGCATGATGGTAACGCCGGTTTCTTTTTCACCGTTGATGATAGCTGCTTGAATCGGTGATGCTCCCCGGTATTTCGGAAGCAGGGAGGCATGAACATTGATACACCCAAAGGAAGGGATATCCAGAAGTGCCTTGGGAAGAAGCTGTCCAAAGGCGGCAACGACAATAACCTCCGGCTCAAGCTCCCGGATTATCTGCAGGTATTCAGGCTCCCTTACCTTCACCGGCTGATAGACGGTCAAATTATGCTTTATGGCCGCTTCCTTCACTGGAGGAAAGCTAACCTTGCCGCCTCTTCCCTTCATCTTATCCGGCTGGGTTACAACCCCTATCACCTCATGACCTGCCTGTATAATCGCTTCTAAGGTACTGACTGCAAAATCAGGAGTACCCATAAATAAAACCTTCATCGTCTTATGTCCCTTCTTTCATAATAATTAAACGGATTCATCCACTTCTACTTCATCACCTACATCCCTAAGCTCACCGGATAATTTTTCTACATATAAAATTCCGTTGAGATGGTCAATTTCATGGCATAAAGCCCTTGCCAGAAGCTCTGTTCCTTCGATTATAAATTCCTCCATATCCTTATTATAGGCCTTTACCTTTACATAATTGGGCCGCTCAACAACACCAACCTTACCCGGTATGCTAAGGCATCCCTCATTTCCTACCTGGCATCCGTCCGTTTCTAAAATCTCAGGATTGATGAGTATAATCGGGTCATTGCCCTCCTCGGATACATCGATTACAATCAGACGTTTCAATATGCCTACCTGAGGGGCAGCAAGTCCGACACCTTCTGCATCATATAGGGTATCCAGCATATCCTCAATTAAAACAAGCAGTCTCTTGTCTACTTTT